>JANWXL010000185.1 GCA_025055265.1 Roseiflexus sp. | reverse complement strand
GTCAGCCATTATACACAACGCCGCCGCCGCGCAGGTAGTGATCGAGCACGTCGGCGGCTTCGGCGCGCAGCACCTGGCGCACAACGGTAATGCCGCGACGTTCCAGGTAAGCGTATGACTCAGGGAAAACCGGTCCTTCATCGAAGCCGACGCGCTCGGCGTCGTCGCGCGTGGCGCCGCAGACCAGGCGCCGCACGCCGCTCCAGAGGATCGCGCCGAGGCACATGGCGCACGGCTCGCACGAGGTCACCAGGTCATACGATGCATCGGCAGTGCGCAGCGTGTACGACCCCACACGCGCCTGAGCGAACATCAACGCCACAACTTCGGCATGTAGCATGGCGTTGTTGAGGCGCGTCACGCTGTTGACGCCAGCCGACATGAGCATCCCGTTGCCAGAGCGAAACACCGCAGCAGCGAAGGGTCCGCCTGTCCTGTGAACGATATTCTCACGCGCCAGTTCGATGACAAACCGCATTCGGGCTTCATCGCCCTGAATCTGGATCGGCGCCGTCAGTCGCTCGTTCAGCCAGTCGGGCAGAGTGATTGTCAACTCGCTTGTTGTATTCATAGCAGACAGCATTATATTCGTTTGTCTCTAACGCTGCCAGATCGCATGCCTGCGCCGCCGCATCTATCCGCCCACTCGCCCGGCGCCTGAAGTCGCGGGCGACAGTTGCGAAGCCCGCCTGCGCGGGCTAGATCCGGCGATACCGGATCATTTTCTCAAACTCAATAAGCCCTCGCTCAGGACGGGGAAGCCCCGAAGGGACTTTATTGCGCCTGTACAATCAACTGGGCTCGTTGGGGGAGGCCGGTTTTGCGGGGATCGACATCTACTGGATGCGCGCCGGACACGCAATGTTTGGCGGAAGCCGTCCTGCGTATTATGGTTTACGGAGTTCCCGCCTGCAGCGCCAGCAGCACGAAAACAACAACCAGCGCCGCTGCGGCGACGATCCGCAGCGAGTCGGCGATGCGACGCAGACGCGCGGCGCGTATTGCCTGCGGACCTTCATCGTCCCAGAGACGAGCAGCGTTTGCCTGGATGAAAGCGCGGGCGTACCCCGCGTGGCGCAGGCGATACTCGCGCCATTCCGGCTCGAAGCGGCGCGTCTGGCGGTCGCCAAAATCGAACGCGGCAGTGATGGACGTCGGCGGCAGGGTAATGCTGGCGCGCCAGACATTGACCGCCTGCACAAAGAACCATCCTGCGAAGACAGTGCAGCCAGCCGCGATCGAAGCGGCAAAGGTCAGCGTGGGACGCCATCCGCCAGCCAGTTCATTCCAGATGAACACGCCAAAGACCAGTGCAGCGGCGAGTGCAATGAGCGCAACGACGCCGTACATGGCAACGGTCGTTCGCAACGGCGAGGGCGGCGCTTCCGTTGCTGCGCGTTCTGCCATATGACGCGCGGCACAGGCGGTACAAAATGGAACATTGATCGCTGCAACGTGAAATGTCGTCACACCGCGCGCTGTGTCGGCGATGATGCCACGGCGACGGCGTTCACGCGCAAAGACGCGCTCCACCCGCAGTGGTACGCCAGCAGCGGCGCCACAGGCCGGACAACGCGGCGGCAGCGTAAGATCGCGTAATCGTCCGCGCACTCTCACCAGCGTAACCTGTTCTGTGTCTGTCATACCGGTACGCGCATCAACCGCAATCGTCGTCGCACCTGCGACTGGCGATGATAGCGGATTCCCAGTTCATAATATCCGATCAACTGATCCATGGTCGTCTGCCAGCGCCGACTGCGCGCGTGTTCGAGCGCCCCCTGACGCAGCCGTGCGTGCAGTTCCGGCGAGTTGCGCAACAAGCGCAACCGATCCCGTATCTGCATTGGATCGCCTGGATCGTAGACCAGGGCATTGATCCCATCACGTAGCGTATCGACCAGACCGCCGGTCAGCGTCCCAATCACAGGCAGACCGCATGCCATCGCTTCAAGCGGCGCCATGCCGAATGTTTCGCTGGTCGAAGGGAAGACCAGCACATCCGCCGACGCATACGCCGCCGCCACGTCGTCGCCGCGCAGGTAGCCGGTAAAAACGGCGTCGGTTCCAGCGAAGTACGACCGCATCTGATCGAATTCAGGACCGCCGCCGACCAGCGCCAGACGGACTCCCTCCATTCCGCAGATTACGTCGCGCAGCAGGTGGACATTCTTTTCCCGGGTGATACGCCCAACATAGACCGCCAGGAAATCGTCGGGACGTCCGCCGCTCAACCGTTCGCGCATTGCATCGCTGCGCAGATCGGGGCGAAATCGTTCCGTATCAACACCGCGATGCCACCAGCGCACCCGCCGATACCCGCGTTCGCGCACCTGTTGAAGCATGGCGCTCGACGGAACCAGGTTCAGGTCGGCAAAATTGTGACCGGTGCGGAAGAGCCACCAGGCGATAGGGACGCCCCAGGCGCCGACATAGTGCGTCGTATAACTGGTGATATCCATGTGCGCCGAAGCGACCAGCGGCAGATTGAACACCTTCGCCAGCGTGATGCCGGTAGGACCCAGAAAAGCGGGATTGACAACATGGACGACGTGGGGCTGAAATGCACGCAATTCACGGACAATCTTGCCGCTCGGCAAATTGATCCGCAATTCGGGATAAAGCCAGAACCGTGGTCCGCCAGTGCGCACCAGTCGGTGCCCTGCATAGGTATCGGGCATATCGGGAGGACCGAAGAGCAATACCTCGTGTCCTTTGTCGCGCAGGTGTTGCAACGCAAGACAGAGCACCGAGACCACGCCATCAATTTTGGGCAGGAAGGTCTCAGTAAAAATGGCAATCCGCATAAGTGCGTCTCACTAGAATGAGGCTTACACGGATTATACCATTTTTCACAG
>JANWXL010000593.1 GCA_025055265.1 Roseiflexus sp. | reverse complement strand
CCGATTCGCTGGCGCTGTTGCGCCAGTTCGCCGAACTGAGCGTGCAGGCGGCGGCGTAGGGCGCCGCTGTCTATCAATGCGCTCGTCCACTGACCGCAGCATTTCTCGAAAAGGTTGACGCGAAGACCCGAAGGCGCAAAGTCTCGCAATCTATTCGACGCTTCTTTGCATCCGCGCTGTTGCGTTAGTTTCTGAGAAACCCTCCTGAATTCTGGTATAATGTGGCCGTTCACAGGAATGGAGATTCTCCACAACAATCATGGTCATCCTTGTCATGATCGACGGTGCGCGCCCCGATGCGCTCGACGTGGCGTTGTGCCCGAATCTGGCTGCGCTGTGCGCGGCAGGATCGGCGACGATGCAGGCGCAGAGCGTGATGCCTTCGGTCACGCTGCCCTGCCATATGTCGATCTTCCACAGCGTTCCGCCGGCACGTCACGGCATTACGACTAACATCTTCGTCCCGATGGCGCGTCCATTGCCCGGGCTGATCGAACAGGCGCGCGCCGCCGGGAAACGCGCCGCTTCCATCCACAATTGGGAACCGCTGCGAGATGTGAGTCGCCCGGAACAGGTGGCGTACAGTTACTACCGTGAGCCGCCGCTCGATCACACCTATGATGATGCCGTCGGCGCCGAAGCAGTGCGGCTGCTGCGCGAAGAGAGCGCGTCTTTCGACTTTGTCTTCATCTACTTTGGCTCGGTTGATGCTGCGGGACACGCATTCGGCTGGATGTCGCCGGAGTATCTCGGTCAACTGCAACGGGTCGACGGGCTGCTTGGCAGAGTGCTTGACGCTATGCCAGCAGATGCCACGATCGTGGTTCAGGCCGACCATGGCGGACACGAGCGGACCCACGGCACAAATATGCCTGAAGATATGACGATTCCCTGGATTGCTGCCGGTCCCGCAATTCGGCGCAATCACCGGATCGCGGCGCCGGTCAGCCTGCTTGATACGGCGCCCACGCTGGCGCGCGTTCTGGGCATTGCGCCCCACACTGCGTGGGAGGGTCGAATCATCGAGGAAATCTTCGTGGAGCAATGAACACCGAACGATCAATCTACGAACGCGCTGGCGGCGACGAGCCGTTTCGCCGCCTGGTCGACGCCTTCTATGCGCGCATCGAGCGTGATCCCCTTCTGCGTCCCATGTTCCCGGAGGATCTCGAGCCGGGCAAACTCCATCAGTTTCTGTTCATCACCCAATACTTCGGCGGACCGCCGCGCTACACGGCGCTGCGCGGGCATCCGCGGCTGCGGGCGCGGCATCTGCCCTTTGTGATCGGGCAGGCGGAACGTGACGCCTGGGTCGCCCATATGCGCGCCGCTATCGATGAAGCGGGCTTTCCCGAAGATGTGCGCCCTGCACTGATCCAATACTTTGAGCGCACCGCCACGTTCATGATTAACGCCGATCCTGAACGACTCAATTTACGCGGTTGATCTTCGCAGCCTCGCGCAAAGAGATTGACGCAAAGGCGCAAAGTCTCGCGAACAATACGACACGCCTCGGCGTCTTCGCGTCTTTGCGTCGCCTTTTCTGAGCAACCTCCTCAGCCGCTCTCCTCGACCGCCGATTGTTGCCATTGTCTCCTGCCGCAATGCGTTACTTCACCTCAGTCTGTGGTACAATCAGCACGCAATGGCGCAGCGAAAGGAGACGATGCTATGTTTACTGTGCGTGGACGATTTGATGGCAAGACCATCGAGTTACTCGAACCGCCCCCTGTTGATGACGAAACGTTTGTCCTGGTCACCTTTCTTGAAGGACCGCTGGAGACCGCAGCCGCGCGCGCGAGTCGTCGTGAAGTCAGTGTGGCAATGTTCTCGCTTGATCGCTATGCCGCGCCGCTCAGACAACGTCTGCGCGCGAGCCAGTCGTCTGCTGAGGCGCCGCGTCCATTTACCGTCGGCGAGGTGATGACGCGCAAAGTCATCAGTGTGGCGCCCGACGCCACGGCTGCCGAAGCGATCCACATTATGAATAAACACGGCATCACCAGCGTGCTGGTCGAACCCGATGCCAGCGGTGAGTGGGGAATTATGACCATGCGCGACGTGCTCCAGAAGATCGTGGCCGTTGATCGTTCGCCCGAAGAAGTGACCGTGAATGCACTGGCGTCCCGCCCGCTGGTCTATGTGTCGCCTGATATGTCGCTGCGCGACTGCAGCAAATTGATGATCGACAAGAATATTCGTCGGGCTGCCGTGCGCGAACGCGATCAGATCGTTGGCATTATCAGCGACACCGATATTTTCCAGGTCGTCGAAGAGCGCGGCTGGGGACCGGCGTCTGC
>JANWXL010000560.1 GCA_025055265.1 Roseiflexus sp. | reverse complement strand
ATAAACGCCGCCAGCCACGCAATGGCGAACTGCCCCAGAAGACTGACCAGCATCCAGGATGTGCCAAACTCGTGGCGATTGGCTGCCAGCGCCGCCACACACGGCGTGTACAGCAGCACGAATACCAGGAACGCCAGCGCCGCCAGCGACCCGTGACCGCCGCTGCTCGCCATGAAGCCAGTGCGGATGGCGGTTGCCAACCCTTCCGCCACCGGTTCTTCTTCCGCCTCGACCAGGTTGACGCCAACAATCCCCGGCAGAGCACGCACCGCATCACCGACCGCCGTAACGAATCCGCTGGCGACGCCAGTCAGATCATCAACAAGCGTCGCCGGTTCGTCGACTGGCGCGCTCTCCCCCTCTTCTGCGCCGCCGTAGACCTGCGCCAGCGTGCCGACGACCACTTCTTTGGCGATCAGACCGGTCATCAGGGCGCCGCTGGTTTCCCATCGCCCGAAACCAAGCGGCGCAAACACTGGCGTCGCTGCATTTGCAACCGCAGCAAAGGCGCTCCGCTCAACCGGCGTGTCGGCGAATTCTCCCTCGCCGATCGGAATGGCAAGCAACAGCCAGACGACGATGCTGGTCGCCAGAATGAGCGTTCCCGCCTTGCGGATGAACGACGACGTGCGTTCCCACATCTGCCGCCAGACGCTGCGCAGCGTCGGCATGCGGTACGGCGGCAACTCCAGGACGAATGGCGCCTGTGGTTGATGGCGGAACAGCGTTTGTCGCAATAATGCTCCCATGCCGACCGCAACCACAATGCCGGTGAGGTACAACCCGAAGATCACCTGCCCCGCGTGCGCAGGGAAAAAGACCATCGCAATCAGCACATACACTGGCAGGCGCGCGCTGCAACTCATAAATGGAACCAGAAGACCGGTCAGAATCCGGTCACGCCGGTTATCGAGCGTCCGCGTGGCATAGATTGCTGGCACCGAGCACCCGAAGCCGACAATCATGGGCAGAAAACTCTTGCCGTGCAGACCGAGCGCGCGCATCAACCGATCCATCACGAATGCTGCCCGCGCCATATAGCCGGAGTCCTCCAGCAGCGCCAGCGCAAAGTAGAGCGCCAGCAGCACCGGCACGAACGCCAGAACACCGCCGACGCCAGCAACGACCCCATCGACCATGAGCGACTCGATCCATCCGCCCTCTGCGCCGAACAGCGCCAGCAGCGCCACCACCCACCGGCTGACCGGACCGCTCAACACACCGTCGAGCCAGTCGACAAACGGCGAGGCGACATCGGTGGTCAGTTTGAACACCACCCACATCACCGCCAGGAAGATCGGGATGCCGAGCCAGCGATTCGTCACCACACGGTCGATACGGTCGGAAAGGGTCGTTGGCGGCGCAGATGGACGGCGCACCGCCTGCGTGGCAATGGTATGGACGAAGCGGTACCGCTGATCAACAAGCACGACATCCAGATCATCGCCATAGATGGCACGCAACCGTTCCAGACTTTCCTCCAGCGCCGCAGCAGCGGGACCGCCAAGCGTGCGGATGTCGTGTATGAGCGTTTCGTCTCCTTCAAGCGCCTGGATTGCCAGCCAGCGCGACGGGTAGGCGTCAGCCAGCGCGGGTGTCTGCGCGAACAGTTCCGCCAGTCGATTCAATTCTGTTTCAATCGGCGGCGGATAACGGAACGGCGCCTGAGCGAAGGATATCTCGAGCGTTGTCATCACGCCACCTCTCGTATTGCCTGACGATCCTCCCGCCCGACAACCAGCGTCGCCAGCGCCGCTTTCAGCGCCGCCAGCCCGTCACCCTTGCTGGCGACCAGCGGCACAACCGGCACACCCAATCCTCTTGCAAGCGCATCGGGATCGAGCTTTAGCCCGCGCGCCGCTGCGACATCGGTCATATTCAACGCCACCAACAGACGCGCGCCAGTTTCGAGCAGTTGCGCCGTCAGATACAGGTTGCGCTCCAGGTTGGCAGCATCCACGACGTTGATCACCAGATCGGGACGGTCGCGCACGATGAAATCGCGGGCAATCTGCTCTTCGAGCGAACGCGCCGCCAGGCTGTAGGCGCCGGGAAGATCGACTATCGTTATGACACGACCGTTCAGGATCAGTTGACCCTCTTTCCGCTCGACGGTTTTGCCGGGCCAGTTGCCGACATGCTGCCGCAGACCGGTCAGTGCGTTGAAGATCGTGCTCTTGCCGACGTTCGGATTGCCAGCGAGCGCAACAATCACATCTGCCATCAGGAAGCTCCCTTCTCGAGGACAGTAACGAGCAACGCCTGCGCCAGCGGATAGCCGAGCGCCAGGCGCGTATCGCCGACGGCGACCATCAGCGCACTGCCGCTATCGGCGACAACCGACACCTCGACCCCGGGAACAAAGCCGAGTTCCGCCAGGCGATGCGCGGTGCGCTGGTTGCCGCTGATGCCGACCAGCCGCGTGCGCACGCCCTGACCAACGAACATCAGCGGAAGGGATTGATTATGCAGTTGCATTGATCGGCTCCACCTGAATACAACGTGCGTCGCTCTTGCGCAACGACAGACGATACCCCTTAACGGTCAGTTCGAGCGGATCGCCGAGCGGCGCCAGCCCGGTCAGCGTGATCGTTTCGCCATGAACGAGACCCATATCGAGCAGCCGCCGCCGCAGCGCGCGATCGCCGTCCACGCGCACAATGATCGCACTGCGACCACGGGCAAGTTGGTCGAGGGTAATAGTGGCATCCTCAGACATACACACTTCCTCTGCAAAGAATGTTCTGGCATTCCTCATGGAAATCGTTCAAACAGTTATGGTGCGCCTTAACCCTCGTTATACAGACTCGCTCTCACGACCGCAAGTGGCAAACACACAACCAGGAGGAAAGAAAAAGTGACGCACCAGGCGAGAAGACAGAGGCGAAAGGAAAGAGGCGCAGGGGTAGAGCCGTTGCATCGTAACGGCTCTTGGCGCGGTACAACGGCGCCCGTTACGCACGGGATACGTGAGGTTATCAGTAGGGGCGCGCCTGAGGCGCGCCCGCACGAAGGCGGGCGTTGCCCGTTGCCTGTGGGAAGGGCATCGGTAGGGGCGCGCCTCAGGCGCGCCCGAACGCAGCGCGGGCGTCGGTGCGAATGCGGGTGTGACGCATTACCCGCGTGCAGGGTCCAGGTAGGGGCACGCCGGTGGCATGCCCGCGCCGGTGGCGTGCCCGCGCCGGTGGCGTGCCCGCGCCGGTGGCGTGCCCGCGCCGGTGGCGTGCCCGCGCCGGTGGCGTGCCCGCGCCGGTGGCGTGCCCGCGCCCGCCGCCGGTGCACCCGTGCGC
>JANWXL010000541.1 GCA_025055265.1 Roseiflexus sp. | reverse complement strand
TGCAATCCGTCGCAGCGCACTGTCAGACGTGGCGCGCGCGGTGTGGACGCTGACGGTGCTGCTTGTGCCTTTCCTGGGTCCGCTGGCGTTCTTTGTCGTCAATGCCGGGAGGCGGCGAGAATAGAAGAAGATCATCACGATGCGCCGTATCAATCAGGTGCTTCGCTGGCTGCTGATCTGCACGGTTCTCGGTGTATGGGTGAGCGGGTGCGCGGTCGGGCAAACCGACACTGCCCCACCCACATCCACGCCTGACGCCGCCACATCCCCTGCCATCACGCCCTCCCCTGCCGACACTGCCGCCACCCCCGCTGTTGTCACTCCTTCCCCTGCTGGAACGGCATTCCCTGCACTGCTCGTCATCGATATCGAGCAGCGCGCATTGATCGAGCAACGCAGCGGCCAGGCGCCGCAACGTCTCGCCGACATCACGGAGGGAGGGCAGATTCTGGATGGGACGACAATCGCGGATGTCGTCGTGGTGCTGCACGAGCAGGGGCTTCAGCGCATCCGGTTGGCAGACGGCGACACCCGCTTCTGGACCTTCGATCAGATTGCGCTCTATGGCGCGCTGACCCGCGCTGCCGATAATGCCGTTATCTACGAGGCGAAGGTCGATGATCCGCAGGCGGAGTTCGGCGCGGGCACGGCTATCGGGCAGTACCGGGCAGGAGACGACACACTGAACACCATTCTCACGCTCGCCCGGAATGTACGGGTCCTTCACGTGAGCGCGGATCAACAGAATCTCTTCCTGCTGCCGGTTGGTCAGGATCCGGCCTTCGGCACACTGCTGGTCGTCGATAGCAGCAACGGACAGATACGACAGGAACGCGCCATCGAGGGCGAGCTGTTCGCTGCCATTTCCCCCGATGGTCGTTTCCTGGCAACCACGGGGCGGCGCGCAGCATCAACCGGAGCGCCGGAAGGGTGGGTGCTGCTGCTCTACGACGTGTCCGCCCCGCCCGCCGACCCGCGCGTCATCACGCTGCCGCAGGCGCCGAGCCACGCCTGGGGTTTGTCCTGGTCGCCCGACAGTCGTGCGCTGTACTTTCTCCTTCGTCCCGGTGATCCCTACGACGACCCGGCGACGTCGCTTGGCGTGTGGCGCCTGGATGTCGCTTCGGGCGCAGTTGAGCAGGTCACAGCATCTGCTCCGGTCGAAGCCATCCTTCGCACCGACGGGCAATGGCTGACGATCCAGCACATGGGCGAGAACCGCGCGACCCTGGTCAACCTCGCCACCAGCACAGCGGAGGGTGTCGATCTGCCGGAGCAGGCGATCATTGTGGGGTGGCGATGACGCAGGCAGGCGCCCACGAGGGGCGCCCCGACGGTGGCGATGACGCGGGTGGGCGCCCACACGGGGCGCCCCTACTGACGACACCACGATTGGGCGCCCACGAGGGGCGCCCCGACGGTGGCGATGACGCGGGTGGGCGCCCACAGGGGGGCGCCCCGACGGTGGCGATGACACGGGTGGGCGCCCACAGGGGGGCGCCCCGACGGTGGCGATAACGCAGGTGGGCGCCCACGAGGGGCGCCCCTACTGACGACACCACGATTGGGCCGCCCACGAGGGGCGCCCCGACG
>JANWXL010000474.1 GCA_025055265.1 Roseiflexus sp. | reverse complement strand
GCCGCTGGCACGCGCTCAGTCAACGCTTTCACAACATTTGAAGATTCTGTGCGCCTCTGGCGTGCTCCGCGCTGAGTCCGAAGGACCGGCGACCTGCTATGTAATCAATCAGGCGCAACTGGACTGGCTCTGTCAGCAGATTGGGGGGTTGCGCGATTGAATGGCGGTTGCTGGCGTCAGCTTGCTTCTTGCTGCCATGTCCAGCGCCCGACGATACGCATTCCTGACACTCGCTGCGGCAATTGTCACCGTGTTGATATTCGCAGTTGCCTACGGGGCGCTGCCTGATCGCGCATTTGCTGCTGATGACTTTCAGTGGCTGCTGAATGTGCGTGATCGGTCTTTGTCAGCGATCGTTGTGCGTGCGTTCGACGTGCGCGCTGAGTCGCACTTCTTTCGTCCTCTCGTCTGGTTGCTGTTGTGGAGCGAATGGCAACTGTTCGGCTTTGACGCCAGCGCCTTTCACCGCGTGTCGCTGGCGCTGCACGCGCTCAATGCGGCGCTCGTCGGTTGGTTGACCCTCCGCATGGTCCGGGCGCAGTCATTCCTGGCGCCGATCATTGGGTTTACCGTGGCAGCGCTGGTGGCGGCGCTGCATCCAGCGCCATTCGAGGCAGTGGTGTGGGTGTCGGCGCAAAGTGAACTGCTGGCTGCGCTTTTCCTCCTGCTGACACTGCATTTCTGGTGGAGCGCCGGTTTCGCTCATGGACGATGGATCCCTCGCCTGTTCTGGTACGTTGCCGCTGCCGCAACGCTGGCGCTTGCCTTGTTGACTAAGGAAAGCGCGATCATCGGATTGCCGCTGACCCTGCTGATTGAATGGGAAGCGTCGCGTGCGGCGCGACGGCGCATGGCGCTCATCCCCCTCGTTCTTCCAGCGCTGGTGACGGCAGCATATCTCTCTGCTGCGCTCGATGTTGCGTCGCGCAACTATCTGGTGCGTGAGAGCGGCTACGGGTTTGGGGCGCAGGTTGTGATCAACCCGCTGCGGAGTCTGGGCTTGATTGCAGCGCCGTTGCCAGGCGTGGAGTATGGCAGGGAAGCCTGGTTGCCACTGGCAGGCGCAGGAGTGGCGCTGGCAGGCGCGATCGCTTTGGTCGTTGTGTGGCGATATGGGACAGGCGCCGCCTCGCTCCTGACCGGCATGCTGGCGCTGGTCGTCACCCTTGCGCCAACCGCGCCCTTCGCCTCGGCGCCCGATTCGCGGTACCTCTACCTGCCGGTGATGGTCATTGCACTGATGGCTGGCGGTTGGTCGTCCGCTCTTGCGGATTGGGTAATGTCGGCAGAACCGCACGGCAATGAGAACCGCATTGCGGTGTCAGGGGATCACGAATGGCGCGTCTCTGCCAGGCGCACCCGGTTTCGGATCGAGCGCCTGCTGGCTGGCGCGGTCGCAATCGCGGTCGCTCTGGCGCTCGGCATTCTGGCGGTGAACGAAATCCGCGGGCGGGAGATTCGTTTTGCGGCTGGCGCGCGCCCTGGCGAAGAGCTGCGCCTGTTCGCAGCAACGCAGTGTGCAACCGGGCGCCTGGATCGAATACTGATCGTTGAACCGCCAATCGCAGCGCCGCACGTCGAGGCGATTGTCCGTCTGAGTTGCGGTTCCAGCCCGCATACCATGGTCATCGGTTCAGGCGACATCGAGCGTGAACTGCGACCCAACACGCTGGTCGTTATATTTGATGGCGGTTTCCCGCTTCCCCTGATGCGCACTTCGTCGTGATGAAGGTCACGCAGTCCGTTCCGATGATACGGTATAATGCGGGGCGGAAATACTCCTCGTCGCTTTTTCACCAACATGTATGGTGCTGCATCAAAAGGCGGATAACATGCCCGACCCGGCAGACATCAGCAAGGTAGCGCCCGAACGACTGGCGCGTTATCTGCCGGTCGATATGTCTGATCGTCTGCGTCATACCTCCGGTATTGTCGACATCCCTGAGGTCCAGCGCCGTCTTATGGCAGTGCGCGCCGCCATTGCGACCTACCTGCCGCGTCGGGTCGTCTGGTGGGCGCTGCACCAGCGGCGTGCGCCGCCCTGGCTGGAGTGGGTGGAGGGATCGCTGCTGTTCGCCGACCTTTCCGGTTCGACGGCGCTGGCAGAACGACTCAGCGTACTCGGTCGGGAGGGGACGGAACTCGTCACCGATTTCCTCAACAGCATCTTCACGCGCATGATCGACATCATCCATGCGTATGGCGGCGATCTGATTTCGTTCGGCGGCGATGCGCTTCTGGTCTTGTTCGATGATGCCGACCATCCCCGAACAGCGGCGTGCGCAGCGCTGGGATTGCAGCAGGCGCTGAATGGTTACGTGCGCAGCGTCGCCGGGGTGGGTGACTTTCCGATGTATCTGCACGTCGGCGTCGAAAGCGGTCAGGTGGCATTGATCAGCGCCGGTCACGCCGACACATGGCACTACGCAGCGCTTGGCGCCGTGGTGAACGGCGTCGCACGCGCCGAGGCGCTCGCTGGACCAGGTGAGATCGTGCTTGGGCGTCGCACCCGTGAGATGCTTCCTGACATTGCCGGAGAGCTTCTTCACGGCGGCTTCTTTCGCCTCCACGCCATCGCCAACCCTGTGGCGCCGTCGGGTGTCGGACTGCTCAATATAGAAGATGCCGCCTCCATTGGCACGCTGACCGACCTCCTGGACGACCTCGACCGTATCAGTCCCTACATTCCTTCAGCGCTTTTGAGCCGTATCATTGCCGTGCCCGATAAACCGCAGATCGAAGCCGATCTGCGACCGGTCACGGCGCTCTTTGCTCAGGTCGTCGGTCTTGAGGCGCTGGCGGAAGTGTTGCCATCAGTGCAATCGGCGCGCATCTTCGAGCGATACATGATCGCCATGCAAGCGGCAATTGCGCACTATGGCGGCGTGATCAACAAACTGGACGTTGCGGAAGAAGGGGTCAAACTGCTGGCGATCTTCGGCGCGCCGACGGCATATGAAGATCATCCCGAGCGAGGCGCTCGCGCTGCGCTGGAGATGCAGTCTATCCTGAACCGCGTGAATGCAGATATCGAAGCGCAATTGTACAGTGCCGACGATTCTGAGGCGCAATCGTTGGCCCCTTCGATATCGCTTTTGCGTCAGCGGATCGGGCTGAACCCCGGCGTCGTCTTTGCTGGAAATGTCGGCGGCGCCACCCGCAAAGAGTACACCGTGATGGGCGATGCGGTCAACATCGCCGCACGGGTGATGAGTGCAGCGCCCTGGGGCGATATCTGGTGCAGTCGGGCGCTGGCTGAGACGACGGCCCGTATTGTGTGCGAGCCGCAGGGCATGATATCGCTCAAGGGAAAGTCGGAACCCCTCGAAATCTGTCGCATCGCCGGCGAACGCGAGAGCAGCGAAATGACGCTGTTGTTTCAAGGCGCTGCGATGACCCCTCTCGTTAATCGCGAGTATGAATTGGCGTGGTTGAGAGACCGCCTGGACACGGCGCTCGCTGGCACAGGCCAGGCCGCGCGCCTGGTCGGAGAGGCGGGTGTTGGAAAGAGTCGGCTGCTCGCCGCGCTGGTTGAGATGGCGCATGAACGTGGAATGCGCATTGTGTCGTCGGCGAGTCTGTCCTACACGTCAAGTATTCCGTATGCCGCCTGGGGCGAATTGCTGAAATCGCTCTGCGGCATGGTTGCGGGTGAGAGCAATGAGGTTCGCGCGGAGAAAATCGCTGCCCATCTGTCGGCGCTCGGTCCTGGCATGGACGAATGGCTGCCCTTATTAGGCGACCTGGTGCGGCTCGATATTCCTGATAATCGTCTAACGCGAGGACTTGATCCGCAATTGCGGCAAGAGCTTCGGTTCGAGCTGCTCGAACGCCTGTTGCTGCATGCTGCCACACAGAGCCCGCTGCTGGTCGTCTTCGAGGATCTGCACTGGGCAGACCCGGTTTCACTAGAACTCTGGCGTCGCGTCGTTCCGGCGATCCGCGACTACCCGATCCTGTTGCTTGGCGCCCACCGACCCACCAGCGCCCTGTCGGACGACGATCAGGCGGCAGTGCTCGAAGTGCGGGAGCTTCCAGCAGATGATAGTGATCGTCTGGTGACGATTCTGGCGGGCGATGTGGAGTTGCCCGAGACGCTGCGTCGCCAGATTGCAGCGCGAGCAGCGGGTAACCCGCTTTTTCTGGCGGAACTGCTGCGGGCGGTTCTGGCTCAATCGAACCAGACGCTCCTGAACAGCATCGATAATCTTCCCGACAGTTTGAACGGTCTGCTCCTGGCGCGCATTGATCGCCTCGATGAGCATGCGCGCAATGTGTTGCGCGTCGCATCGGTTATCGGGCAGCGCATTCCGTTTGGCGTCCTGCAGGCGATCCAGAACGTCGACCGTATTGCGTTGCTGCGCCAGTTGACCCATCTGGATGAGCAGGAAATCACCATGCTCGAACGGCTCGAGCCGGAACGAGTGCATATGTTCCGTCACGCGCTGCTGCAGGAAGTGGCATACCAGAGCATGCTGTATGCCCGACGGCGCGACTTGCACGGTCGGATCGGCGAGTACCTGGAACAGCGCTATGCCGATGATCTGGACGACTACTACGGCTTGCTGGCGCATCATTACCGCCTCAGCAACCGGCGCGACAAAGCGATTCACTATTTGCTGAAAGCCGGTCATGCAGCGCGTGCTGTCTTTGCCAACGAAGAGGCGCTGCAATACTACTCCTGGGCGCTCGAAGCGCTGGCGGGTGATGAGCATGATCCCCGCGGTTGGGAAACGCACCTGGCCATCGCTGACGTTGAAGCGACACTTGGTCGCTACGACCGGGCGCTGGATCATATTGCGCGCGTGCTTGGATCGCCTGGCATTTCGCCCGATGTGGCGCAGCAGGCGTACCATCGGCGCGGCGCCGTGCTTGAAAAGCAGGGGATGTACGCTGCGGCGCTCGAAGCGCTCGAGCAGGCAATGGGGGTTGTGCGTGCGCATCCGGCGGAGGTTTCGCCACTGGCGGCGGCGCGCATCTGCGCAGACATCGCGCTCGTGCGACGGCGGCGCGGCGAGTACGATCTGGCGCTGGCAGCCTGCGAAGAAGGGCTGGCGATGCTGCGCCGCGATCATCGTAGCCCTGAGGACGAGCAGATCGAAGCGCGCCTGCACGCCGAGAGCGGTTCGGTGTTGACCCTGCGCGGCGAATATGCCCGCGCTCGCGAATTTTTCGAGCGCAGCCTGAAGGCGCGAGAGGCGATTGATGACCTGCCGGGCATGATTGCATCGCATAACAACATCGGCTACCTCTGGCAATTGCAGAATAATCACCAGCGCGCCCTCGAACACTATCGCCTGGCTGAGACGCTGGCGCGTAAGATCGGTTTGCGGTACGCCATCACCTATGCCCTGGGGAATATCGCCTACTCACTGACGGTGCTTGGTCAGTACGCCGAAGCCGAAGCGCATTGCCGGGAGGCGCTGGAATTGTCGCGCCAGCTGCGTGCGCAACTGGAAACCGCGCAATTGCTCAATACCCTCGGCATCATCCACTATCGTCGCGGCGATTACGCACAGGCGCATCAGGCGTATGAGGAGGCGTTGAACCTGCACCGCACCCTGGGCAGCACCGATCAGGAAGCGAACGCCCTCGTTCATCTTGCGCAAACCTACAGCGCGCAGGGCGACCATGCACGGGCGGCGGAACTTGCTCGTCAGGCGCTGGCGACGGCTGAG
>JANWXL010000432.1 GCA_025055265.1 Roseiflexus sp. | reverse complement strand
GAGGCGCCTGGTGGTCCGCGGGGTCGCCGTCAACGCCTCGAGCAGCGCCGCAAGATGGGACAGATCGGTCGTAACATCTTCCCCATCAGCCCGATGCAAATGGCGCACGTTCCGCAGGCGCGTCGCATGGGCTGGCGTCATGTCCAGATCATCCGGCTCGATTGCGCCCAGTGCAAATCCCTGATTGTGCAGCAGGGTCAACAGACGCGCCAGATCGCGCCCAATGAACACGGCTTCGAGCTCGTTGAGCGGGAGGGTGAGCGGCACCGGAGGAGTCGCAGGGGTAAGCGTCAGGGTCTGGTCGCCATCGCTTACCTGATCCCAGATGGGAGGAAGAAAAGCAAGCGTCGCGGGATCGGTAATCTGCGGGACGAGCGCCAGACCGGTTGATGCTCCTGCGGTGATCTGCCCGCGGTAGCGACGATTGTCAAGCGCCGCGCCGCACTGCGTGCAGTACGCCTCTCCCGGTTCGTTGAGCGTCGTATCGCACGACCAGCATCGCTGCCACGGCTGGCGATCGATCGCCTCAACCGTGTCGCTGGACACGGCGACGATTTCGTAGCGACCTGCAAAGAGCGATGGCGTGGCTGGCGCGGCAGGCGGGGCATCCATGGCAGACTCCTTATCTAAACGCTCGAGCGGCGCAGCACTCAGCGCAGCGACTGCGAGCGCTTCCTGGAGCGGCGCCGGGTGCTTAGAGGCTGCAGATGCAGCTCTGGGAGAGTCAGCAGGTTCGGCAAGTAATTGCGCCGCCAGCCAGGTGTGATCATCGGACAACGGGCGATTAGAAGCGAGCGGTTGAGCGCAGAACTGGCAGTATCGAGCGCTGTCACGGTTGCTTGCGCCGCACGATGTGCATATAACAGGCATTGTTACGCCACCAAAATGTGCTAACCATGTCTCCGTTCATCATTCCTTCCGCCTTCGACACGGACCATCACCACACTGATATTGTCTCTCCCGCCGCGTTCGTTCGCCAGATTGATGAGTCGCGTCACGGCACGGTCAGGGTCGGGTTCGCCAAATGCAATCTGGACGATCTCCTCATCGTTGACATGATTGACCAGCCCATCAGAGCAGAGTAACACGATGTCGCCCGGCTCGAGCGCCTCTGAGCGCGTATCGACATCAACCGACGGATCGGTTCCTATCGAGCGATAGAGAATGTTGCGCTGCGGATGCGTGCGCGCCTGCTCCGGCGTCAACTGCCCGATGTCAACCAGGCGCGCCACCAGGCTATGGTCGGACGTCAACTGCGCCGCGGGCGACCCATCGTCGGTGACGCCGTCCAGGTTCAGCAGATACGCGCGCGAGTCGCCGACCGATGCAATATGCAGCCGGTCGCCGACGATCAGGGCGATTGTCAGGGTTGTTCCCATGCCGCGGCGCGTTGTATCGGTGCGCGCCGCATCATAAATCTGGCGGTTGGCGGCACGCACCGCGTCGCGTAACAAC
Source organism: Roseiflexus sp. (assembly GCA_025055265.1). Taxonomy (GTDB): domain Bacteria; phylum Chloroflexota; class Chloroflexia; order Chloroflexales; family Roseiflexaceae; genus Roseiflexus. Next base: position 6,414 of record JANWXL010000432.1, on the reverse strand, counting down.
GCCTGCCATGCCTCATCGGTCAGCGGCGGATGGCAGGCGGACTCCCGTTCGAGATAGGCGCGACTCACGTCGGCGGCAAGACGGCTGGCGTACTCCCCCGCCGCCGCTCCGCCCATGCCGTCGGCGACCAGGCAGATGTGCGCCTTTTGCTGACCAGGCAGATCGATCTCGCCGGTGTACACCGCATCCTGATTCTGCTGGCGCACCCGCCCGGTATCGGTGCGCGCAGCGATGTGGAACTTGAGAGCGCGTGATTGCACAAACCCGACTCCGTAGCGCGGCGCAGCATTCAGCAACGCGCCGCATCGCTGGCAAAAACGTGCATTGGCTCGATTGCCGCTGCCGCACGATGGGCAGGCGATATCGAACGTGCGCAGCGCAGGCAATCTTCTGGTCACGCGAATAGTTGTGCGTCCCTGCGCCAGTTGCTGCGACAGGCTGCGCATAATCTGCGACAGTTCATCAATCGCGCGCGCCGCCTGCTCGCGGGTGACAGCGTGGCTGCTCAGCCCGCGCTGCCACCACTGCACGCTCGATTCTACCACGTTTATCAGTTCACGCAGATCGAGCGTATCGCCGCTGATCTGTAAGCGCTTACTATTTGTCAATGCTCCTTCGACAGGCGGATCGCCGTTCGCTATCGGCGTTGATGCGGAGCGCCGCAACGGCGACTGCGGCAAAGCCTGCCCGCACGTCGGGCAAAAGCGGGATCGCGGCATAACGCTTGCGCCGCAGAATGGACAGCGCGTGTTCAATATCCCCTCCGCCCTGCAAGAAACGCACCGTCTCAAGTATAGCATGCCGGTTTTGTTTTGACATCTCGCCGTGACTGACTACAATGATGCAACCTGTTTGTTCAGCGACCCACAGGAAAGCCGGGTTCACCATGAGTACGCAACGATATGTCTATATCGGCGCCGACGGCGGCGCCACAACCTCCAAGATCGGCGGCATCTGGGACGATGGGACAGTCATTTCCACGCAGCTCCTGCAGCGACCAACCGGATCGGCGAATGGTCCAGCGGCGGTCGTGCGCGGATGGGTCGAGGCGATCAGCGATTATCTGGCGCAACACGGGCTGGCGTGGGATCAGGTGCGCGGCGTCGGTCTCGCCATCCCCGGCCCGTATGAGCGGTTTGGCGTCCTCGGTCGCTCGCCGAACCTGCCGGAGAGTTTTGCCGGGTTCGATCTCTACACCGCGTTTAAGAACGCCCTGGCAGAACGCGCCGGTCGCTCGATCCCGCTGGCGTTCGGCAATGACGGCAATATGGGCGGAGTCGCCGAAGCGCAGCATGTGCGTGGAAGCAGCAATGCGACGGTGGTGATGGTTGCGCCGGGCACCGGACTGGGATGCGCTTATGTTGGGCGCGATGGGTTGCCGCTCGATGGCGACTCGCTGAACGGCATGGAAGGCGGGCATATGCCTGCACCGCTGCAATTGCTCGATGCTCGCCCCTACCCGTGCGGCTGCGGTCGGACGTGGGGATGCTTCGAGGTCTACACCACGCTCTCCGGTCTGCCCTATCTGCTGGAGGAGCGACTGCCGCGCTATCCGGATCACGACCTGGCGACGTCGACGCTCAGTATGCGCGAGCGTGCGTTTCGCCTGCGCGGGCTGGCGCAACACGGCGATCCACTGGCGCTGGAGATTTTCGATTTTCAGGCGCGTGCGCTGGGATTGCTCGTGGCGACCCTGGCAATGGCGCTCGATATGCAGTATGTCGTCGTTGGCGGCGGCCTGATGGACCCCGAAGCGACGACGGCGGAATTCCGCGAACGCTACCTGCGTATCGTGCGCGAAACTGCCGAAGCCTACCTCTGGGCGCCGCAGCGCGGCTTTTTGACCATCGTTCCGGCGGCGCTCGGCGATCTGTCGCAGGCGATTGGCGCGGCGCTGACGAGCATGTATCAGCAACGCGCCGCTCACTCCTGAGCCGTGATCGCTTCCGTTGGTTGTGAAACCTTTCCGCAAGGTTTCTTGACAACGATCATCGATACTGCTATGCTATTGGCACGATCTTCGGGGCAGGGTGAAATTCCCGATCGGCGGTGATGTGCAGGGTGCTGCACCAGCCCGCGAGCCGCAAGGCAGGAGACCGGTGAGAAGCCGGCGCCGACGGTTAGAGTCCGGATGGGAGAAGATCGGCGAGCATGGCAGCCTTCTGGCAGTGATCCCGGTTATGCGCGCGTAACCGCTGGATCAGGCTGAGGCGAACTGTCAGGCGTTGCGCGTGGCGCATACGTCTTGTTCGCTGTAACAATGCCCCGAAGCCGTTTGGCTTCGGGATTTTTGTTTCACGCCATAGCCCGCCTGCCGCCGGCGCAGGCGCTGGTTTGTGCGCGTCCGCCTGCTCCTGTCTCCTTCTCCCATTCCCCCTGCCTCGCGTGCATGCGAGGTGTCTCATGGTCAACGAACAACATCTGCCGCTTCGATCTGATCGAGCGCTACGGATAGACGACAGGGCTGCGCGCCGATTAACCATTCGCCTGCCTGTCTGGCTGAGCCTGACGCTGGCGTTGATCACGCTGCTGATCGGCTGGCAGGTCGTGGTGACGGTGCAGAACTACCCGCCCTTCATTCTTCCGGCGCCAACGCTGGTGTTCCAGCGCCTGGCGACAGAACTGGCAGGCGAAACGTTGCCGCGCCACATTGCCGTTACCCTGTCTGCGGCGCTGAGCGGCTTCGGCATCGCCCTGGCGATCAGCCTGTCGCTTGGCTATGTGCTGGCGCACGTGCGCGCCTTCGACCGGGTGCTGACCCCGCTGCTCGCAGCCAGTCAGGCGGTGCCGATTGTGGCGATTGCGCCGCTCATTGTGCTGTGGGTCGGCGTGGGACTCGAGTCGCGCGTGCTGGTGGCGACGCTCGTGACCTTCTTTCCGATCCTGAGCGCCACCATCGTCGCCTTCCGCAGCGTCCCGCGCGAGTTGATCGATATGGCGCGGATCAGCGGCGCAAACCGCTGGCATCTGCTGCGCTATGTGGAACTGCCGCTGGCGCTGCCGGGCATCTTTGGCGGCGTCAAAGCCGGGCTGGCATTGGCAACGACCGGCGCGGTCGTCGGCGAGTTCGTCGGCGGGCGCGATGGGCTTGGCGCGCTGATCAACATCGCGCGCGGGTTGTTTGACACGCCGCTCATGTTCGTGGCGTTGACCGTACTGGCAGGCATCACGCTAATCCTGTTCCTGATTGCTCTGTTGATTGAACGCCTGTTGATTAACTGGGAGGCATAATCATGCATCGCCTGGTTGTCATACTGATGCTCGTGTTCGCACTGATAGCGGCTGGATGCGGCGCTGCGCCTGCGGCGGCGCCAACCGCGCCAGCCGCCGCAACGACGCCGACCGGATCGGCGGCGCTGCGCTCCGTGGTGATGGGGTTTCCATACATTCCGAATGTGCAGTTCGCCCACTTCTACCTGGCGGATGCTAAAGGCTACTATGAAGCCGAGGGTCTTGACGTAACCTTCGACTACAACTTCGAGACCGATGTGGTGCAGCGCGTGGCGCAGGGGACGCTGCAATTCGCGCTGGCGTCGGGCGACTCAGTACTGCTGGCGCGTTCGCAGGGGTTGCCGATCGTGACTGTGATGACGAACAGCCAGCGCTTCCCAACTGTGCTGTTCAGCAAAGCGGAAGCGAACATCACCACGCCGAAGGACCTGACGCGCGACGGGGTGACGGTTGGCATTCCGGGACGCTTCGGCGCCAGCTGGATCGGGTTGCTGGCGCTGCTCTACGCCGAGAACATCCCGCGTGAAGCGGTCAATGTTCAGGAGATCGGCTTTACCCAGGTGGCGGCAATCACCGAGGGGAAAGTGACAGTTGCCACCGGCTATGGCAACAACGAACCGATCCAGCTCGAACGGCAGGGCATCCCGGTGAACGTCATCCGTGTCGCTGATTACTTCCCGCTGGCGTCTGATGGCATGATCACCAATGAGCAGCTCATTGCCAGCGATGCAGACGTGGTGCGCAAATTCGTGCGCGCCACCCTGCGCGGTATGGCAGATGTGATTGCCGACCCTGATGCCGCATTCACGACCGCGCTCGACTACATCCCCGAACTCAAGGGCGCTGATCAATCGACGAAAGACCTGCAACGCGCTGTGCTCCAGGCGACGCTGGATTACTGGCAGAGCGACAAAACGAAGACCGAGGGCCTGGGGTTCTGCGACGAAACCAACTGGCGCGAAACCTACGTCTTCCTGCGCGAGAGCGGCTTGCTGGCGACTGATGTGGACGTGACGAAGGCGTTCACCAATCAGTTTATCAAATAGGCGACGCAAGCAGCGGAGGGATCGAGGATGCCTGGGTCATCCTCGATCCCTGATCTCCACGGCTCGCCATTCACCGCACCACAAGCGGCAGGTAGACGCCGTTCAACCCGCGTAAGGTGCACGTTGCGAGATAATCAGCCAGAGCGTTCCCGCCCGCATTGGTGAAAGAGCCGCCTGCGTACATGCGTTCGCCGTCAACAACTATGGCAGCGACTGCGTTGTTCACCCCGTTACTGACGGCCTGCCACGACGATCCATTCCAGCGCGCGATGTAATCGGCGCTCTCGTTTCCTCCGGCATTGGTGAACATCCCGCCCGCGTAGACATTTGCGCCGCTGACAACAATCGTGTAGACGACTCCATCCAGCCCGGCGCCGAGCGGATGCCACGAGGAGCCATCCCAACGCGCAATGTGCCTGGTGTTGTGATCGCCCCCGAAGCCTGGAAATGCGCCGCCGACGTAGATGTTGTTACCGCTCATAGCGATGGCATGAACTGGTCCCTCGAGGTTGCCGAGCGCGTGCCAGGAGTTCGTGGCGCTATCCCAGCGCGCAATGTATCTGGCGCTCGCGTTGCCTCCGGCGCTGGTGAAATCTCCGCCGACATACACACTGTTTCCGCTGATGGCAATCGCTCTGGCGGCGCCATTGAGTCCGCTGCCGAGGGCATGCCAGGATCCGCCCGCCCAGCGTGCGATGCGGGCGGTATTGGGAACACCGCCAGCGCTGGTGAAGTCGCCGCCTACGTAGACATCGCCTCCGCTCACGGCAATCGCACGGACGACGCCGTTCAGCCCACTGCCAAGGGCGTGCCAGGAGTTTGTGGCGCTGTCCCAGCGCGCAACGTAATCGGCGCTCGAGTTGCCCCCGGCATCGGTAAATTCTCCACCGACATACACGCTGTTCCCGCTAACGGCAATCGCATGAACTTTTCCGTTCAATCCGTTGCCAAGCGCCTGCCATGAGGCGCCGTCCCAGCGCGCAACGTAGTTCGCATTTGGATTACCGCCAGCGCCGGTAAAATCGCCGCCAACATACACCTGATTGCCGCTTACGGCGATGGCTCTTACAGAAGATCGCAGCGCGCCATTGAGACCGCTGCCCAGCGCCTGCCATGACGAACCATTCCAGCGCACTATGCGGCTGGCGTTCGCATCGCCGCCAACGCCAGTAAAGATGCCGCCAGCATACACACTGCCTCCCTCGACAAAGATGGCGAACACTGCCCCCGGAAGTCCGCTCCCCAGATTCTGCCAGGCGCTCCCGTTCCAGCGTGCGATGCGGTCTGCGGCGTCGTTATCGCCAGCATTGGTGAAATTGCCGCCAATATACACGCTGCCGCCGCTCACGGTTACTGCGTTGACTGACTGATTCACTCCGCTTCCCAGAGAATGCCACGTACTGGCGGAACTGTTCCAGCGTGCGATGTTTCTAGCGTTCGAGTTGCCTCCCGCACTGGTGAAAGCGCCACCAACGTAGACGGAAGACCCATCGACGGCAATCGCTAAAACGACGTCTGTCGGTCCATTCCCCAAATGGTGCCACGTGTTGCTGGCGCTGTTCCATCGTGCAATATAATCCGCGTTTGCGTACCCTCCTGCATCGGTGAAGGCGCCGCCGGCATAGATATCGTTCCCGCTCACTGCCAGGGCATAGACCGTCCCGCTCAGACCGTTCCCCAAAGGACTCCAGACATTGGCGCTTCTATCCCAGCGCGCGATGTATCTGGCGTTGAGGTTGCCTCCCGCGCCGAGGAACGCGCCGCCGACATACACAGAGTTTCCGCTCACGGCAATCGCGTAGACAGTCTGATTGAGGCCGCTTCCAAGGGCGTGCCACGTAGCGCCGTCCCAGCGCGCAATGTAATCGGCGTTCGGGTTGCCCCCGGCATCAGTAAAGTCACCGCCGACATAGACGTCGCTTCCACTGACAGCAATTGCATACACAGGGCCATTCAATCCTCCTCCGAGGGCGTGCCACGCAGCGCCGTCCCAGCGCGCAATGTAATCGGCGTTCGGGTTGCCCCCGGCATCGGTGAATTCCCCGCCGACGTAAACCTGACCTGCGCTTCCTCCGATTGCCCGAACACGATTATTGAGGGGTCCATCGGGTTGCGATCCAAGGTTCGTCCATTGCTC
>JANWXL010000404.1 GCA_025055265.1 Roseiflexus sp. | reverse complement strand
ATTCGGCTACGCCTATGGGTCCGGTGCAGCCTTTGTTGGTGCGATCCTCAGCCAGATGACTACCTGGGATCTGCGCGATCCCCAGTGGTACGTCATTCCAGCAGGGTTGTACCTGTTCGCGCTGGCAGCCGGGTTGCGCCGTTTCCAGGGACAGCATCACGTTTCACGACTCATCGAGACCGCCGCTCTGGCGTTGATGCCTGGCACAACTGCGGCTCAGGCGCTGATGCCCGGAAGCGGGCTGGGGTATGCGTTGCTGCTCTTCGCCGAGTCGTTGATCATTGCCGCATATGGGGCATTGGCACGGCTTCGAGTGCCGTTTGTTGGCGGCATCGCCTTCTTTGTCGGGGCTGTCCTGTGGATGACCATGAATGCGGCGCAAATGCTAAATCAGTGGGTCTTGCTTGGCGCTATAGGGCTGCTCATGGTGCTGGCGTATGTTGTCCTGGAGCGTTACCAGGAGCGCCTGATCCAGACCGGCCGATCCTGGGCCAACCGGGTGCGCGAGTGGGAATGACGAAGCTGGAACGGTTCAAAACTCCCCCAATTCAATGTCTCTTCAGGTACAATATGCGAGGTGAGACTATAGTGGCGCCGAAACAGGATGAGAGGCATCTTTCAACCTCCTCGTTTCGATGATGAAGAGCAGACGCGCATTGCACGGATCCAACACCTGCTTCTCCTTCTCTGTCTCGCTATTGCATTGAGCGCTTCAGTGATCAATGCACTGCTTGGGCGTTCGATACCAACTATTGCACTACTGGCAAGCAGCGGCGTCGTGTGTATCGCACTGATCCTCCTCTACACGCGTCGGCTACACCTGTCGATCATCGTACTGTTGAGCCTGTTCATCGCCCTGACCGCCTCGCTCCAGTTCATCGGTCGCGGCGCGCACGACACAGTCACCAGCCTCTACGCCACTGTTATTGTCATCGGCAGTCTTCTGCTCAACCGTCGCGCCTTCATCGCCATGGTCGCGGTGATCCTGCTGGTCATCGCCGGGATTGTGACAGCGGAAACGTATGGATGGACGAGATCGCCATACGATGGCGAGCCCGGCGACTGGTTCGATCTGGCGCTTATTCTGGGACTCACGGCATTTGCCTCGCGTCTGCTGAGCGAGAGCCTGCAGCGCAGCCGGGCGCTTGCACGTAAGAACGCGGAGGCGCTGGAGGCGCAGGCAGCGGCGTTGCGCGCCTCAGAGGAGCGCTACCGCATCCTGGCGGCGAATCTCCCCGACAGCGCCGTGCTTATCCTCGATCACGACCTGCGGTTTGTGCTGGCTGACGGACCGGAACTTGCTGCGACCGGTTACTCGAAAGAGGCGCTTGAAGGGCGTTTGCTCTATGAAGCGATCCCCGCTTCATTTGCCGCCCAGGTCGAGGGGAACATCCGCGCCGTGCTGAGCGGGAAGCGTTTTTCAGCAGAGATTCCATACGAGGACCGGATCTACTATTACCATTATGTCCCGTTGATCGACGACAGCGGACGTGTGAAGTACGCCATGATTCTGGCGCTCAACGTGACGGAACGGCGCCGGGCGCAGGCGGAGCGCGAACGCCTGATCGCCGAACTCGAGCAGAAAAACGCCGAATTGGAGCGTTTCACCTACACTGTGTCGCACGATCTGAAAAGTCCGCTGATCACCATCCAGGGTTTTCTCGGCTATCTGGAACGCGACCTGCGGGCAGGAAACACCGAACGGATGCAGAATGACATCCAGCGCATCGACGCAGCTGTGCGCAAGATGGAACGCCTGTTGAACGATTTGCTCGAACTGTCGCGGATCGGTCGACTGAGTGCTGCGCCGCAGCACGTGCCATTCAACGAGATCGTGCAGGAGGCGCTCGAACTGCTTGCTGGCAGGATCGCCGAGCGGCAGGCGCGCATCAGCGTCGCTCCTGATATGCCGATTGTGTATGGCGACCGGGATCGGTTGGTTGAGATTGTTCAAAATCTGGTTGATAATGCGCTCAAATTCTGCGATAATCAGAGAGCGCCCGATATTGAGATCGGCGTCATCAAAGAGTCATCAGGATCGCCGATCTTCTTTGTGCGTGATAATGGCATCGGGATCGACCCGAAGTATCACGAGCAAATCTTTGGTCTGTTCAATAAACTCGATCCGCGGAGTGAAGGCACAGGCGTCGGGCTGACAATTGTTCGCCGCATCATCGAAGTCCATGGCGGGCGTATCTGGGTTGAGTCAGCAGGAGCGGGCGCCGGCGCCACCTTCTATTTCTCGCTTCCTGTCGCACCTGTGTTGATACCGGAGATGAGCAATGCTCAGAGTGCTCCTGGTTGAAGATAACGACGACCATGCCGAACTGATCTGTCGAACGCTCGGCGAGCAGCGATGGGCGCTGCAGATTGTCCATGTCAACGATGGAGAAAGCGCGCTCGATTACCTGCATCGTCGCGGGGCATGGGTCGATCCTGATCAGAGTCCCCGGCCGCATGTCATTCTGCTCGATCTGCGCCTGCCGCGCGTCGATGGGCTCGATGTTCTGACGAGCATCAAACAGTCGGCAGACCTGCGCCGCATTCCGGTAGTGGTGCTGACCACGTCATCCGCAGAACGTGACATCATCCATGCATACGACGCACACGCCAACAGTTACCTGGTCAAGCCGTTCGGTTTTGAGGAATTCCGCAATCTTATGCACGACGTCGGAGTTTACTGGCTGACACGCAATACGGTATCTCCCACCTAAACGCGGGATCGACAGTGGCTGGCATCGAACGTGTCCAACTGCTACTCATCGAGGATGATGAATCGCACATTGAACTGATTCAGCGCGCCTTTGAAGTCTGGCAATCGCTCTTTGATCTGTCCGTCGCACATACGTTGCGAGAAGCGCGCGCACTGATCGCTAGCGATGTTGTGGGCTTCGACCTGATCATCTGCGACTGGCGCCTGCCCGACGGCGACGGACTGGAGCTGCTCGATCCATCGCATCCGCTGCCGGTCATTCTGATGACCGGCTTTGGCGATGAGCGGGTGGCGGTCGAAGCCATTCGCGCTGGCGCCCTCGACTACATTGTCAAGAGCGATGCTGCTTTCCTGGACCTACCGCACGTCGCGCAGCGCGCGCTGCGTCAGTGGCAGGCGATCGAGGCGCAGCGCCGTTCAGAGCAGGCGCTGCGCGAAATCGAAGCGCGCTATCGTCTGATCACTGAAAATACCTCGGATCTGATCGCCATTCTCGACGATCAGCATCGGTTTCGCTACGTCAGCCCATCCGTCACCAGCCTGCTGGGACGCACTCCTGAGGAATTGATCGGGAGCGACGCCTTCGAGCATCTGCATCCCGATGATATGCTAAACAGCGCAGCGTACTGGCAGAGCATTGTCCACCATCAACGCACATCCGCAACGTTCCGCTACCGCCACGCGAACGGTTCCTGGCGCTGGTTCGAGTGCGACATCAAAGCTGTTGAGCAAAACACAACGCCTGCCGCTATCGTCATTGGGCGCGATATTACTGCACGCCGCGAACTGGAAGAGCGGTTGCTTCAGATGCAGAAAATGGACGCGCTTGGTCGACTGTCGGGCGGCATTGCCCATGATTTCAACAATCTCCTGGCGGTAATCGCCGGATGCACCGAACTGGCGCTCCAGTCGCTCCCCGACGACCATCCAGCGACGTCGGAACTGATCGAGATCCAGCATGCCACTGAGCGCGCCTCGGCGTTGACGCGCCAGTTGCTCGCCTTTGCCCATCGCCAGCGGTTCGATCCGCGCCCGATCGACCTGAATGCGCTCATTCGCGACATGCACAAACTGCTGCGCCGCCTGATCCGTGAGAACATCACCCTGCAGACATTGCTCGATCCCGATCTCTGGCGCGTGCGCGCCGATCCAGGGCAGATCGAGCAGGTGCTGGTCAATCTGGCGGTCAATGCGCGCGATGCGATGGCGGACGGCGGCACACTCACCATCGCCACGGCGAATGTGGTGACCGACGAGTCATTTGAACGCCTCTATCCCTCCCTGAAAGCAGGAGAGTACGTCCGCCTGACCATCAGCGACACCGGTATTGGCATGGATGAAGAGACGCGGCGGCGCGCCTTCGAGCCGTTCTTTACAACCAAGAATCCTGGTGAAGGCACCGGGCTGGGGCTGGCAACCTGCTACGGCATTGTGACCCGCCATGGCGGCGCGATCGATCTGGCAAGCGAGCCCGGTCGCGGCACGGTTGTCACGATCTATTTGCCGCGCGCCCTAACCGCCGATCTGCCGGAGTCCGCAATCGCCGGTCAGAGCGCCGAACTCAGCGGCTCAGAAACCATCCTGCTGGTTGAGGACGATCCGGCAGTGCGATCACTGGCGGCGCGAGTGCTTCGCACACATGGCTACACCGTCCTTGAAGCCGGCAGTGATCGCGAGGCGATTGATCACGCCAGCCAGGGTGTGACCATCCATTTGCTCCTGAGCGATCACGTAATCCCCCACACGAGCGGCATTGCACTGGCGGATCGCCTGGTCCTCCTGCAACCGCACATCAGGGTGCTATTCATGACCGGCTATGGCGCTGAGCCGGAATGCCCCGGACATCAGGCAACGCATGCGCCGGTCCTTCAGAAGCCGTTCACCCCGACTGAACTCCTGCAAACGGTTCGTGCCACCCTGGATGCCGGAAGGACCTCTCAGCAAGGTTGATACAAAGACGTGTCGCGTTGAGTCGCCCGGCGTCGCGCTGTTGCACCTCTGCGTCACTCCGTTGGAGAGACGCCAGGGGAGGCGCTGCGCCGCAAAAAGTTTCAAAAAAACGATCATTAAGACCCCTTTGCCGCTTGCCCGTTTTAGCACTCTGATCTACAATCATTGTAAGGATTCGCTATACCAGCAACACGAGCCAGGACTGTTGGCGCCCTGTTTGCGCACCACGCCTGTCCCGGAACGCTTCCCGCGGAGAAAGGAGGTAGAGGCTGCACCATCCCGTATCGTCCTCGCTTCATCGTATCGGAATTCTGACAGACAGGAGGAACTGGCAATGAATCGCCGACATTTCGCGTTGTTTGCGATCGCACTCATGACCGCTGCTCTCATCGCCGCTTGCGGCGGGGCGCCAACCACTACAGCGCCAACCGCTGCACCAGCGCCGCAACCTACGACCGCACCAGCGCCAGGGGGCAGAAAGTTCACCATCGGCATCTCCAACCCGTTCATCAGCAGTGAATATCGCACTCAGATGATCCAGTCGTTGATCGAGGTCAACAAGGAATACATGGAACGGGGGATCACGAACGAACTCGTGATCGAGAGCGCCGATACCGATGTCGCCGGTCAGATCCAGCAACTGCAGAATCTCATCAATAAGGGCGTCGATGCCATCCTGGTGAACCCCAGCGATGTCAGCGGGCTCAACGACACTCTCCAGGAAGCGATTAATAAAGGCATTATCGTCATCTCGGTCGACCAGGAACTCAACACCCCCGGCGTCTACAACGTCGGCATCGACCAGAAGGAGTGGGCGAAGATTTCAGCCCGCTGGCTTGCAGAAAAACTGGGTGGTCAGGGGAATATTGTGCTGATCGAGGGATTCCCCGGGCACCCGGCGAACGTCGCGCGTATGGAGGGCGTCGAAGAGGTGCTGAAAGAATACCCCAACATCAAGGTGCTGGGACGCGAGACTGGCAAATGGGACGAAGCCACTGGTCAGCAGGTGATGTCGAACTTCCTGGCGTCGTTCCCCAACCTCGATGGCTACTGGACGCAGGACGGCATGGCGATCGGCGCAATGCAGGCGGTGATGGCGGCCAACCCGTCAAAGTGGCCCGTGCTTGTCGGAGAGGGACGCTGCCAGTTCCTGCAGTTGTGGGATCAACGCCTGAAGGAAGACCCTAACTTCGAGACGATCGCCGTCGCCAATCCGCCTGGCGTGTCGCCGACCGGTCTGCGCATCGCCGTCAATATGCTCATGGGCAAGCAGGTGGACAAGAGCAAGCTTGGCGGCGCAAACGGTCTGTCCTTTGTCATTCCGATACCGATCATTGTGACAAAGGACAACTTCCAGGAAGTGTTCACCACGGTGTGCAAAGATAAGCCGGCCACTTACCTGCTCGACGGCATTATGACCGACGAGGAGGTGCAGCAGTTCTTCGTGAAGTAGCGCCATGCCGCCTCTGCTCGCTGTTCGCAACGTCGCCAAGCGGTACGGCGCCGTCCAGGCGCTGATCGATGCCAGCCTGGAGGTCGACGCCGGTGAGACGCTGGCGCTGATCGGGGCGAATGGAAGCGGGAAGAGCACCCTTAGCAAGGTCATCAATGGGGTAGTTGCTCCCGAGCGGGGGCAACTGCTCCTCGGTGGCCGATCCGTGCATTTCGACTCGCCTCACGCCGCGAAAGACGCTGGCATCTCGACGGTCTTCCAGGAACTCAGCCTCGTACCGCAGATGACCGTTGCTGAGAATATCTGGCTCACCCGTGAGCCGCTGCGTCGCAGCGGCATGATCGACCGCCGCACGGAGCGACGACGCACTGAAGATCTGTTATCCCTCTTCGCCGGGACGTTGCGCGCCGATCTCACGCCGGATACGCCGGTGGCTGCATTGCTCCCCGACGAACGACAGATCGTTGAGATCCTCAAGGCGATCAGCGTCAACCCGCGCCTCCTCATTCTGGACGAAGCGACCGCAAGCCTGGATAGCCGCCAGGTGCAGCGGTTGTTCGAGTTGATTGGGCAGTGGAAGGCGCAGGGAACGGCGATCATCTTTATCTCGCACCGCATGGCCGAGATCGAACAGATCGCCGATCGTTATTCCGTCCTGCGCAATGGTCAGACGGTCGGCGCGGGGTCGATGAAGGAGGCGACTGCGAACGACCTCGTGACGTTGATGGCGCCAGAGACCGCTGGCGGCGCCGTCGAACGCCGCCGTCTGTCGTCCGACATTCTGGCGACGCGACGGATTGTGCTGCAGATTGATGATCTGCGCACCAGCGTGCTCCGCGGGGTCAGCATGCAGGTGCGCGAGGGCGAATTGCTCGGCATTGGCGGTTTGAAAGGGCAGGGGCAACGCGATCTGCTCCTCGCCATCTTTGGCGGAACGCCATGGAGCGGGCGTATTACGCTCGATGGCAAACCGGTGCACTTTACCCATCCGCGGCAGGCGATGAACCATGGCGTGGCGCTCGTTCCGGGCGACCGCGCTGGTGAAGGATTGCTCTCCATCCGTTCGATCCTGGAGAATCTGCTCGTCCCCTCGTGGCGCAACTACGGCTTCCCATTGCAGATGCAGCGCGCCCGCCGCGACGCCAGCGCTATTGCTGCGCGTCTCGACTTGAAGATGGCGGGACTTGATGCGCCGGTCAGTTCGCTGTCGGGAGGCAATGCCCAAAAAGTGGTCATCGGAAAATGGCTCCTGCGCAATCCGCGCATCCTGCTCCTCGACGACCCGACAAAAGGGGTTGATATTGCGACCAAAGCGGAATTCTATCGCCTGCTCACCCGCCTGTGCGAGGAGGGAACCACCGTGATCCTCTACAGCAGTGATGACGAAGAGTTGATCGGTTTGAGCGATCGGGTGATCGTAATGCACGATGGGCGGATCAGTTCTGAACTTGCTGGCGCCTCGCTGACAACCGCTAATCTGGTTGCCGCAAGTCTTGGAGTAGCCTCTGGGGACGCGCCATGAAACAATCGCGCTGGCAGCAAGCGACCTACCGCCATCCCTACCTGTTTGCACTGCTGCTGCTGGCTGTGGCATTCACTGTCAATGCGCTGCTGCAGCCGAACCTGCTCGAACCGACGACGCTGAACAGCAATATGCGCGTCTTCCTGCCGCTGATCCTGGTCGCCGTCGGGCAGGCGATCGTTATGATCGGCGGCGGCATCGACATCTCGGTCGGCTCGATCGTCTCGGTGACCAACGCGATCCTCGCCACGCAGATTGGGCTAAGCGGCGATCTGAGCACTGCCGGGGTGATAATGGGCGTTGCACTGCTGGCTGGCATGGGCGCTGGCGCGCTGAATGGGCTGTGCGTCGCCTATCTGCGCCTCCAGCCGATTATCACGACGTTTGCCACCAGTTTTATCTATTCCGGGCTGGCGCTCTTCATCCTCCCCAACCCTGGCGGCGGCGTGCCATCGCGCCTGACGGCGTTCTATCGCGAAACAATCATTCTCTGGCTTCCGCTCGCGTTCTACGTGATTGCGCTGATCCTGCTAATCTGGGCCGCCATCCGGCGAACGCGCTACGGACGCTACCTCTACGCCGTCGGCGGCAAAGCCGACGCCGCCTATGAGACGGGTGTGCCAGTACGGGCAGTTCAGTTCAGCACCTATGTCATTTCTGGGTTCATGGCGGCGCTCGGCGGAATTGCGATGACCCTGCTCACCGGATCGGGCAATGCGCAGGTCGGCGATCCGCTGACCCTTTCGTCAATCACAGCGGCAGTGATCGGCGGTACGCCGCTGAGTGGCGGCGCTGGCGGCGTCGCCGGGCCGATGATCGGCGCGATCATCCTCGGTTTGATACGAAATATCATTTCGTTTGCAAACGTGGCCACCTGGTGGCAGACGTTCGTTAACGCCGCAATCATTGTGCTGGCGCTGGCGACGCCGGGCATTATCAACCTGGTGCGCAGGAGGAATAGATGAAGCGACTGACGATCTCACCGCCGCTCGCTGCGGTGCTGCTGGCAATTGTGCTGTTCCTGCTGAGCGGATTCCTGCCTAACGGCTTTGGCGGCAACCTCGATGTGGCAACGGCGCAGGCGATCAACATCGTGCGCCTCTCGGTCTTCCTGGGAATCATTGCCGCCGGCCAGACACTGGTAATCATCAGTGGAGGGGAAGGCATCGACCTTTCGACAGGCGCAGTCGTCACTCTGACGGCAATTCTCACCTATACCATCGTCAATGGCAGAAATGAGCAGGTGCTGCCAGCGCTGCTGGCGGTGCTGGTCGTCGGCGGGTTGATCGGACTGGTCAACGGCGCAGGCATTGCGTTTCTCGCTATCTCGCCGCTGGTGATGACCCTTGGCATGGCAGGCGTTGTCAGCGGGTTGATCCTGGTCATCACTCATGGGAATGTCAGCGGCGCAGTTGCGCCAATCATGACGCAATTGATCGCCCGTCCGGTTCTGCTGGGCATTCCCGGCGCCATCCTGATCTGGGCGGTGTTCGCGGCATTGATGTGGCTGTTGCTGGAACGCACTGCCTTCGGCAGGCGCCTGTTCGCCATTGGCGCGAACCGTACCACTGCGCGTCTCTCCGGCATCAATGTGACCGGTATGGTCATCGCAACGTATGCCCTCTCCGGGATGCTTGCCGGGCTTGGCGGCTTTCTGGTCGTCGGGAATACCGGCGTGGTGCATATTCGCATCGGCGATCCTTTCCTCTTCCCATCGATTGCGGCCGTCGCCGTGGGTGGTACGCTCCTGACGGGCGGCAAGGGGAGTTACTTTGGTACGATGGCGGGCGCGTTGGTGCTGACCCTGATCACCAGCCTCCTGACGACGATGCAAATGCAGGAGTCGGTGCGCCGAATGGTGCTCGGCGCCACCCTGCTGACGATGATCGCCATCTATGGGCGCCAGCGCGGTTTTCGTCAATGATTTGACACCATTGTACGGATCGATTTGCTGGCGCGCCATGCTTGACAATGCGCTGTCAAACCTTTATCATACGCGCAATGCGATACCAGCGATATACATCTGGGATGGAGCAGTGGATCGATGCGATGGGTTCGAGCATGCACTTTTGCCGGTGTGCTTCTTCTGGCGCTCGTCGCCGCCTCGTGCGGCCGACCCGCCGTTCCGCTTACCGGGACAGTTGCTGACGCCTACACGGGGAAGCCGGTTGTTGCCACATTGACTATTGGCGACACCCGGGTAACGACCGATGCAAATGGGTCCTATCAGATTGACCGCTGGAGCGCGCGCGATGTTATCAAGGTCGTCGCCAGCGGATATGAGCCTGTGGAGATCGACCTTTCCACCCTGCCGAACCTGCAACGACCAGAACCGCCGGTCGTGACGCTTGAGCCGTTACGAGTGCGTCCCAATACCCTCAGCGGCGTAGTTACCGACCTGTACACACGTGCGCCGGTGGCGGGCGCCATTGTGCAGGCATCAGAAGCGATCAGCGCCACTACCGATGCAACAGGCCGGTATACGCTGTCAGGCGTGCCGGAAACGTTTCGAGTGACTGTCGCCGCCGACGGGTATGCGCCGCTGGTCAGCGATCTGTCACGGACCACGTCGTTCGATGCCGCGATCCGTCCCGACACGCTGCGCGGCACGGTAACTGACAGGTACACCGGTCGTCCGATTGCTGGCGCATCGGTGTCGCTCGGCGATCTGCAAACGACGACGGACAGCAATGGACAGTACCTTCTGCGCGGTATTCCTGAAAAGGGGACGATCACGATCAGCGCCAGAGGATATGCCAGCCTCGATCAACCGGTCGAACGCACGACAACGCTCGATCTGGCGCTTCGCCCTGATACGCTGAGCGGCGTTCTGATCGATGCAAAATCGAAGCAGCCGATCCGCAATGCGACCATTATTGCAACGTTGAACCTTCAGAGCAGTGATGTGGCGATGGTGCGGATCGACAACAGCCCCGACGGGTCGTTCACGCTGGAAGGCGTCCCCGAGCAGGGGTATCTCCAGGTGCTGGCGCCAGGATATCGTAAGGCCGTTATCGAATTGCGCTCCGGCAGTGTACCAGAGACTATCGAACTTGAGCCGTTCTACTCGAAGGCGCTTTATGTCACTGCCGCCGTGGCGTCACGCTGGAATCTATTGATGAAGTATTTCGACATCATCGATGCGACTGAATTGAACGCGATTGTCATCGATATCAAGTCGGATCTGCGCGATGACTTGGGGCTGGTCTACTACGACTCACAGGTTCCAATTGTGCGTGAATTGGGAACGTTCAAGCCCTACATGGATCTGCGCAAAATCCTCGATGAGGCGAAACGGCGCGGCATCTACACCATTGCGCGCGTCCATATGTTCAGCCACGACAATGTGCTCGCTGAAGCAAAGCCAGAATGGGCTGCAAAAGATCGCACTACTGGCGGCATCTTTTACGATTATCCGGCGCCAGGCATTCGCTACGCCTGGCTCGATCCGTGGAACGAGAACGTCTGGGATTACAACATTCAATTGTCAGTCGAAGCGGCGCTCCTCGGTTTTGATGAAATTCAGTACGATTACATTCGGTTCCCCTCGCTCGAGTTCTCGCCGACCGATAAGGACCGATTGCTGCTCTCGCGTGAAGGAACGACGGAAGAACGCTGGGCGAATATCACGGAAGTGCTCAAACGCTCACACCGCGCGATCAACGGCGCTGGCGCGTTCTTCTCGGTCGATGTGTTCGGGTATACCTCCTTCCGCCCTTCCCAGACGCTTGGACAAAACCTGAGCATGATGGCGGAGTATACCGATTACATCAGCCCGATGATCTATCCTTCGCACTTTAGCCCGGGTGAATTCGGCTTCGATAACCCGGCAAAATATCCATACGAGGTTATCCAGAAAGCAATGGCTGGGGCGCTCAAACAGGTTGACGGCAAGCGTGCGCTGCTGCGCCCCTGGTTGCAGGACTTTACGCTGATCTGGGTGCCCAAAGAGTTGCTGGTCGAATACACGCCAGCCGAGGTTCGCGCGCAGATCCGCGCGGTCGAGGAGTTCGACGCCAGTGCGGGCTGGATTCTGTACGACTCAACCAATGTGTATCACGTGGAAGCGTTGAAGCCAGCGGAGTAGGGGTTAGGGGTTAGGGGTTAAGGGTTAAGGGTTAGGGGTTAGGGGTTGGCGTTCAGAACCCTTACCCACGATCACTGACCAGGGAGACGTTATGCACCGCCTGGTTGTCGCGGTTCTGTTGATTGGCATCCTCATCACCATCGCTCCGCCGCAGGCATCCGCGCAGGCGCCGGTGCAGTCGGGGCGAGTCGTGTTCAGCACCCAGGCGGACTGGCAGCGCGGGACGCGCACCGACGTGCAGATTATCACGAATGCCGACGGCGAATTGCGCCTGGAACGCGGCGCATCTCGCGGGACGTTCGTCTCTGAACCGATCTCTCTGACCACCACTCTCAATGCAGCAGGCGTCGTCTGGCACGCCGATATCCCACAGGGGACCACGCTTACACTCGAAATCCGCGGCGGACCCGCGCCTGATCAACTGGGACCCTGGCAACCGCTGACGGCTGGCGAGTTGCGCGCCCGATCAACCCCGGACGCTTTTGCGACCGAAGGCGTGCGTCCGCTGCCTCCGAATACGCGCACGTTGCAATTCCGTGCAACATTCAACAGCACAGTCCCCAACGCTTCACCGGTGCTGAGCGATGTCAGCATCAGTTATTTCGATACGAGCGCCGGACCGCCGCGCGCGATCGGCGCCGTGCCAGCTGTTGGCGGACCGGCGACTCTGACCGTTCCGCCGGGGGTATTCCCGCGCACGTCGTGGGCTGGCGGCAACCCGCGCGCCTACCGTGGACCTCGATCAGCGCCGCAGGGGATCGTACTCCACCAGGTTGGCGCCGATGCGCTCGATGACCCATTGCCGTTCCTGCGCGCACTCGCTGTCTATCATGAGCAAACGCTCGGTCTGAACGACACGGTTTATCACTACATTATCGGGCGCGATGGCGCAATTTTCGAGGGACGGAGCGGCGGACCAACTGCATCTGTCGCCGACCTGAGCGGCGGATCGGCTGTACACATCGCGCTCATCGGCGAAGGTGCGCCGCCTGCATCCCAACTCGACGCGCTCCGTGCGCTGCTCGCATGGTTGTGTGATGCGTACCGCATCGAACCGACCGGTCAACGGGTCATTACGGTCAATAGCTCGAACGTCGTCGGACCGACCATTGCTGCGCACAGCGACCTGGCGCCCGCCGCAGGCGATCCTTCGAGCGCATTGCGTGACGCGCTGCCGCAGATCCGACAATCCGCCAGCGCCGCGATTGTGCGTTCACGCTGGTTCTTCGCTGAGGGGAATCCGCGCGACTACGAAGAACGCCTGTCGGTGCTCAATCCAGGAACGGCGCCAGCGAATGTGCGCTTCATCATCGTGCGCCAGCCAGGCGTCGAACTTGTCCGCGAGACAACCATTGCGCCCGGAGCGCGCGCCAACCTGGTGATCAATGAGGTGTTCAACGATACGCCTGATGCTCCGGCGATGATCGAAGCCAACGCGCCCGTCATCGCCGAACGCTTCATGAATTTCGGCGCCGATCTAAGCGTGCAACCGGGCGTCACGCGCCCCTCGCGCGTCTGGTACTTTGCTGAGGGTTCGACCGAGAGTGATAAACGCACCTTCCTGGTACTGTTCAATCCGCAATCCGAGCCGGTCGGCGCGCGCATTCTGCTGATCACGAACGATGGCACAACGTTTGTATATCCGCCGTTCGACAGCGAACCGGTCACGCTGCTACCCCGGCAGCGAATTGTGATCGTCATGGGTGATCTGCTGCCAAACGCCTCCTTTGGCATGCGGGTTACTGCCAGCCAACCAATCGTTGCCGAACGCACGATGATCTTTGGCCCCGGCAGTACGCTTACCAGCGGAGGGATGCACATCTCGCCAGGGATGACCGAACTCTCGCGAGAGTGGTACTTTGCCGAAGGAACCACAGCGCCGCCGTTCCGCATGTCACTGCTGATCGTGAACCCGAACGGCGACCGCGCAAATGTTACAGTGCGATTTCTGACCCCCGACGGCACCTCGCTGGCGCGACGCTACGCCATTCCACCCCTGGCGCGTCTGTCGATCGATGTCAATGAAGTCGTGCCAGAACTGGGAGTCGCCACAACCATCGTCTCCGACCGTCCTATCGCAGCGGAACGGGCGCTCTACTGGCGCAACGGCGCTGCGGGAACGGCTGGACCGGGAGTCAGAACGCCAGCCTACTCATGGCGCTTCGCCGATGGGCGCACCAGCGGCGATTATCAGCAGTACCTGCTCATCAGCAATCCGTCACGCAGCCAGGCGCGCATCGATGTCGCCTTCATTCTGGCGGACGGCTCACGCGCTAGTCGGTCGGTGGTGATGCCCGCCGGTTCGCGCTACACGATGGCGGTGCACGAACTGTTCCCCGATCAGACAACCATTTCAGCAACGGTGCGCGCGACGCAGCCGGTAGTGGTGGAACGTTCCATCTATGCAGGACCGCCCGCTGCCGCCAGCAATCGCGGCGGTGAAACATCGCCAGGCGTACCGGACGACTGACGTGCAGGATGACTCGCCATGACCAACGCTTCCGGATCCACGCCTGCCGCGCCGCCGCCTCCGCCGCCGGCTCGTCGGGGCAGCGGTTTTTTTGCCCGCCTGCTGGCAGCCTTGCTGGTTATTCTGATCACGACGACGATTACGCTGCTGGCAACCGGCGCCTCGCTCCTCTGGCTGGGGTTTACGCCGGAAATGCCGTTCGAATTGGATATGGCAAAGACGAATATAGCGTTGCTAAGGGCGGACAACGCTAGACTTGCCAACCGCGTCGATGCACTGGAGACCGCTGTCACCGATCTGTCCCGTCGCGTCAGCGATGACCGTGAGGCGATCAGCGACATCCGCAGCGCAATTGACGATGTGCGCATCCTGCGGGAGCAGGTGCGCGAACAGTTGACCGCCATCGTCGGGCAGAACGCTACGCTGGTCGCCGATGCGCGCGCCAGCCGCGATCAGGTGAACGCCTTCGCAACTGCAGAGGCGGGACGCGCGGCGTTGCTGCAGGAACTTGACCGCCGTTCCCAGCGTATCGAGCGCTTTCTGCAGCGCCTGAGCGATATCGCTGGCGACGCCGCGCTCGACCTGCGCGGACCCACGCCGATCCTTCCGGTCGCTGCACCGACGGCTACAGTGATCGTGGAGCCAAAAGCCACACCAACGCCCGCTATCACCCAAACACCAACACCAACGATCACCGGAACGCCGGAGATTACGGCGACGCCAACCCCGTAGAGGTGACCGTCACCGCCTGGAAAGCGACCAGCACCGGCGCTCCGCCATGGCTCACGGGCGCACCCTGCGCTCAGGCGTTGCCGAGGGGCGACGGTCACCTGGGATGGGGGAAGAGATGCGGTACAGACATTCCACGGTTCGCGTTGCGCTGGCGATCCTCGTGATCGCCCCGCTCCTCTGCATCGGCGGAACAGTTGCCGCCGTCATCGCTGCGGATAATGCGCGTGAACGGGAAATCGCCGCTGCCGAGGCGCGCTGGCGCACACGCGGTTTCGTACACTACGTGATGGTCCTGGAAGAACTCAACTGCATGGTTGAGATTGAAGTCTTCCACAGGCGCGTCGTGCGGGTGAAACCATTGGAACGCTGTCAACGCGACGGGCGCACGGTCGAGGATCTCTTCGCTCTGGCGCGGCGTGACGGCGATACCGGCATGCGCTGCATTACCCTGGGATGCGCCTGCGACGACCGGTTATCGGTGGAGAGCATCTTTCACCCACATCTGGGATACCCGACCTCTATCTATGTACAGATCGAGGCGCAGCCCAACTGGCGACATCCCGACGCCTGGCATTACCTCATCACTCGTGGTCGCCTGCCAGCCTGCAATATGATGAAAGGCGATAAATTGCTGCGCGTCGTCAGTTTGCGTTCACTTCCTTGAAGATTATAAATGTTCAAGGACGGATAACAAGGACTTTCAAGTGTTCAGACGTTCAGACCATAGTTGACAAACATATGAGAAGACGTTAGAATAACGAAAGATACCTGTAATCCCCCGGTGATGTCTCACAAGTGAGCGCCTGAATGTGAGGGAGGTGATCCGCGCCTGACCGATTGTCAGATTATTTTCTTTATCCCCACGCCAGCTATAAGCTCCGCTTCTAAACAGACGCCCAAAATCGCCTGACACGCTACAAGGAGGTACTTGTGTCTAAGTCACGCACTTTGAGTCGGCGCAGATTCCTGACTCTTTCAGCCGTGACCGCTGCCAGCGCCGCAATCGCCGCGTGTGGCGGACAACCTGCGCAGGCGCCAACGACAGCGCCCGCACCAACAGCGGCGCCAACTGCTGCACCAGCGCCGACAGTCGCCATTCCGCCAACCACGCCGCCCCAGGCGACGGCCGTCCCGCAGACGGTCAGCAAGTACAAAGAAGCGCCCGAACTGGCGAAACTGGTCGCCGAAGGCAAGTTGCCGCCGGTTGATGAACGTCTGCCGAAAAACCCGTATGTCGTGCCGCACAAATGGCTTACAGTCGGCAAGTACGGCGGGACTCTCAATTTCACCAACTCCTGGGGACCCGACGGGATGGCGACGATTGTGCAGGAGAGCCAGTACGGCCATTCGATCCTGCGCTGGCTCGACGACGGCTTGAAGATCGGTCCGGGTCTCGCTGAGAGTTGGGAAGCGAACGCCGACGCCAGCGAGTGGACGTTCAAGTTCCGCGAAGGGCTGAAGTGGTCGGACGGGCATCCCTGGACGGTCGACGACATCCTCTACTGGTGGGAGTACATGGTCGGCGGCAATGGCAAAGAGAAGGAATTCCCCGCAGGTCTGAAACCGATTGAGCCGCCGCCGGACGAGGGGCGCTCTGGAACCGGTACGCTGGCGACCCTGATCAAAGTCGATGATTATACGCTGACGATGAAGTTCGACGCACCTGCGCCGCTGACCGCTGATCGCCTGGCGATGTGGGTGAACGCTGGCATCGGACCGCGCTGGATGGCGCCGCGCCACCACATGGAGCAGTTCAACCCTGTGCTCAACCCGGACAAGTACAAGGACTGGGATGAGCACACCAAGCGCATCCGTTTCGTCACCAACCCCGATTGCCCGACGATGACCGGCTGGAAGTGCGAGAGCTTCGAAGAGGGCGTGCGCGGCGTCTACACGCGCAATCCATACTACTGGTGCGTTGACTCCGAAGGCAATCAACTGCCCTATATCGATCGCATTATCTCGACCACCTTCCAGAACAGCGAGGTCGAAAAACTCAACGTCATCCAGGGCAAGAGCGACTTCACTCATCACTGGGTGCTGAGCCTCGACGACGTACCGAACCTGCGCCAGAACGCCGATGCTGGCGGGTACGAGGTGCGCTTCTGGGAGAGCGGTTCGGGATCCGGCACGTCGTTCTTCTTCAGCTACGACTACAACGATCCGAAGTGGCGTGAACTGATCCGCAACCCGAAGTTCCGCCAGGCGCTGTCGCTGGCATTCAACCGCGCCGAGTTGCAAAAGACGCAGTACTTCGGCACCGGTGAATTGACGACCGGCACCTTCAGCCCGAAAGCCATCGAGTACAATATCGACGAAAAGGGCAATCCAGATCGCGCCAATGCGCGCTACCGCGAATGGCGCGATAGCTATGTAGCGTTCGATCAGGCGCGGGCGAAGGCGTTGCTCGATGAAATCGGCGTCAAAGTCGGCGCTGGCGGGTTCCGCACCTTCCCTGATGGTTCGCCGCTCGACATTCAGGTGGTTGTCGCGTCTAACACCGGCAAGAACACGATTGCTCAGAATGAGCAGATGATCCGCGACTGGGGGCAGATCGGGATCAAGGCGACCCTCACCCCCGTGCCGCCGCAGGGTCGGCGAGACGACTGGTTTGCGGGCAAGTTGATGTCGAATGCCGACTGGGGCATTGGCGACGGACCGAACCACCTGGTCTACCCGCAGTGGCTGGTGCCGATTGAACCGGAACGCTGGGCGCCGCTCCACGGGCAGGGGTATCAGTTGCGCGGCACTGCCAGCGAAAAGGAAGAGCTGGATAAAGATCCCTGGCAGCGCGCGCCTGCCCGGATTGTGCCGTCCGATAAGGACTTCGATCCGGTCATCGCCAAACTGCACGAGATCTACGACAAAACGAAGGTCGAGCCGGACTTCCTGAAACGCACCCAGATGGTCTGGGAGATGATGAAGATCCACGTCGAGAACGGACCGTTCGTGCAGGGTTCGGTGGCCAACTTCGACCGCGTATTCATCGTAAAGAAAGGGCTGATGAACGTGCCAAAGAAGGAGGACCTGGCGCTCGGCGGCTTTACCGATCCCTGGATCCATCCCACGCCAGCGGTTTACGATCCCGAAGCCTGGTATTGGGACGATCCGTCGCGGCATACGAGTTGAGAGACGGGACCCTGGTACGGGCAGATCTCAGATCTGCCCGTACCGGAGGCGTCAGGGAGGGACCGGTCTAAGACCGGCCCATACCAAAGGTTAGACGAACATGACCACCTTCCTGGCTCGACGCATCGTCTACATGATCATCACGATGATCCTGGCGTCATTCATCGGGTTCTTCCTGATTGAACTGCCGCCGGGATCGATTGTGGACATCAAGATCGATCAGTTGCGCGCACAGGGGGGCAATGTGCCCCAGGATCAGATCGAGGCGCTCAAGCGCCGTTACGGCGTTGATGATCCGCTGCATATCAAGTACTGGAAGTGGGTGTCGCGCACCCTCCAGGGCGACTTCGGCACATCGTTCGAGACCGATACGCCGGTCGCCGGAATCATTGCACAGCGCCTGCCCATCACGTTCGCTCTGACATTCGGGACGGCGCTGTTCGCCTGGCTGATTTCGATTCCTCTGGGAGTCTACCTCGCAACGAACCGCGGCGGTATACCGGATTACATTATCACTTTTGTGCAGTTTCTGGGCATTGCTATTCCAAACTTTGCGCTGGCGCTCATTCTGATGGTCTTCGCTGCGCTCGTGCTGCGGCAGGACGTCGGACTCGGCTTCTTTTCACCGCAGTATGTCAACGCACCATGGAGCCTCGCCAAGTTTCTCAATCTGTTGAGCAACCTGTGGATCCCCGTTGTGGTGCTCGGCGCTTCTGCCACAGCAGGGTTGACGCGCGTGATGCGCGCCAACCTGCTGGATGTGTTGAATGCCCAGTATATTCAGACGGCCCGCGCCAAGGGATTGCAGGAAAATGCTGTCGTCTGGAAACACGCAGTGCGCAACGCCGTTCATCCGCTCGTGATGAGCATCGGATATCTGCTCCCTGCGATTGTCGTCGGCGACGCGCTGGCGGGCGTCATCCTCAACCTGCCGACCCTCGGCGCGCTTTACCTGCGCGCATTGCAGGCCACTGACATGTACCTCGGCATTACGATTCTGATGATGCAGTGTATCATGCTCCTGCTCGGCAACCTGATCGCTGATCTGCTGCTGGCATGGGTCGATCCGCGCGTGCGATTGGAGTAGGTGAGGCGACATTGCAATGGCAACAATCGTAAAAGATACACAATCGCAAACCCAGCGCGCACGAGCGTTCGAGGACGTCGGGCAACTGTCTCAATTTCAGTTGATCTGGCGTCGATACAAAAAGAACCGTCTCTCGGTCATCGGTGCGATTGTTCTGATCATAATGTATTTGGTGGCATTCTTTGCCGATTTTATCGCGCCGTACGACCCGAACGAAATCGATGCGAACCATCAGTATGCACAACCTTCGACGATCGTCTGGGCAAATGGCGGGCTGGCGCTGCAGGGCATGCGCCAGATCGTCGACTCGGTCAACTTCCAGATCGTGTATGAACCCGATCCCAGTGTGACCTACCCGATCCGCCTGTTTGTGCGCGGCAGCCCGTATGTCATGTGGGGCTTCATTCCGAGCGACATTCATCTGTTCGGCGTCGAGGCGCCGCCTGAAGCCAACGCCAAGATCTTCCTCTGGGGCGCCGATCGCCAGGGGCGCGACCTGTTCTCTCGCGTGCTCAAAGGCGCGCAGATATCGTTGACGATTGGCTTCTTCGGCGTGATGATCAGCATGGTGATCGGTTCCATCGTTGGGACAGCATCGGGGTACTTTGGCGGCTGGATCGATAATGTCATTCAACGCCTGATCGAACTGATCCAGACCTTCCCGTTCATTTCGTTGTTCATCGCCATTGCCGCAGCGCTGCCGGTCACCATGCCGGTGGTGCAACGCTACATGCTGATCACCATCATTCTGGCGTTTATTACCTGGACAAGTTTTTCGCGCGAGGTGCGCGGCAAGGTGCTGAGTTACCGCAACGCCGATTACACGGCGGCGGCGATTGCGGCTGGCGCGTCGCACTGGCGGATCATCACCACCCACATGATCCCGAATGCGATGAGCCACATCATCGTCGTTGCGTCGTTCGCAGTCCCCGGCGCGATTGCCGCCGAAACCGCTCTCAGTTTCCTCAACCTGGGCATGCTGCCGCCAGCCGTCAGTTGGGGCGTGTTGCTGCAGGATGCCCAGCAGATCAAATCGGTCACGCTCTACCCCTGGCTGCTGATCCCGCTTGGCGTCATTGTTCTGGCTTCGTTGTGTCTGTATCTGCTGGGTGACGGGCTGCGCGATGCGGTCGATCCGTATGCGTGAGCGTGCGGGTTGTGTGGTATCATTGCCGCTGGCTCATTCATGACAGAGAACAGGCACATCGAGGAACAACATGCGAACCTTTCTCTTTGTGCGCGCAGCCGCCGCGCTGATGACACTGACTGTGATTGTCGCTCTGGCAGCGCCCGCTGCCGCCGCGCCTCCCCTCTCTCCCATTGCTTTCGAGCGCGGCACAGTCATCCGGCGACCCTATGTGGTTATGATTGACAACCATCCTAATGCTTACCCGCAGACTGGCCTCGACAAGGCGGCGGTCGTCTTTGAGGCGCTCGCCGAGGCGGGGATTACCCGTTTTATGGCAGTGTATGTCCCCGGCGTCTCACCCGATGTTCCGTCAATCGGCCCGGTGCGCAGCGCGCGGCTCTATTTCGTGCGCTGGGCGATGGGCATGCGCGGCATGTACATCCACGCTGGCGGCGC
>JANWXL010000401.1 GCA_025055265.1 Roseiflexus sp. | reverse complement strand
TCCAGCCGCCGAGCCGAGCATCGCCAGGCTGCGCACCGACGCTGGATCGCGCCCCGGCACGACGAACGGCGCGATGGCGAAATAGTCCCATGGACCGCCGCCGGTCAGCGTGTCGAGGGGATTGCCGTCGTATGCCGTGTTATAGATCGAATGGATCGCCAGCCCTTCGTTTAGCAGGAGAACGACCTGCTGACCATACTCCGGGTCCTGGCGGGTGGCGACCTGAATGTAATTGTAGGGCGATTCATACTCGGCGATCAGGGTGCATCCATCGCATCCGGCGCTCTTGACAGGGCGAGGGGAGAATAAGGTGTATCCCGCCAGCGCCGCGGTCAGCGCCAGCGCCGCCAGCGCGCCCCAACTGCGCGTGCCAGCCGCGCCAAGCGCCACGAGCAACCCGGCGTACACATAGGTTGTTGCAGCGGTGCCGATGGCAGGAATGAGCACCAGTACGGTGAGAAAGGTGCCGACGATTGAACCGACGGTTGAGATAGCGGAGACAGTTCCGGCAGCGGCCCCTGCGACCCTTACGCCAGCCGCTGCGCGATGCAATTGCAGGCGCACTGCAAACGGTCCGACCATTGCCAGCAGCGTCACCGGCACAGCAAACAGCGCCAGCACGCCAAACAGCGCGCCGATGAAGCCGCCGACCGCCAGTTGCGCGACCGCACGCTGTGCGAAACCAAGAATGGGAGCGGCAAGCGGCGGAATGAGCGCCGTTGCAACCCCGGAGAGCAGGACAATTCGATAGAGGAGTCGCTCGTCAGGGTAGCGGTCGGCGAGGCGCCCGCCGAGGTGATACCCTGCAGCCAGATACACCAGTGTCAGACCGATAATTGCAGCCCAGATCGGCTGCGATGTGCCAAAATAGGGCGCCAGCAGGCGCGAGGCGATCATCTCGACGCCAAGCGTGCCGACGCCGCACAAAAAGACCGTGCCCGCCAGGATCGGCGCGGCACGTGAAGCGCTCTTCGTCGTCTCTTGCGTCTCCGGCGATGTGACCGTAGCCTCCTGGTTCATGGATAGGACTTTCCAGGGAAGCGCAGTGATTCAGAGCAGGCGCCTGCTCACGCTCCCATACTGACGTGCTGGAACCGGATCAATCGCGGGTGATGCGGCAGTGCCCTGGAAAGAAGGCGAGTGGTATACCTCCGGCAAACGTCCGGCGTGCCGCACCCTTTCTCAAGCGTAACGTTCTGCCGCTCCGCGTTCACAGGGCGGAACGGATCAGCAAACTGATCGCCAGCAGCAGCAGCATCGCGATAGTTGGCGAAAAGTCGAACATCATTGTCTGCGGCAGGATGCTGCGAATGGGAGCAAGCACGGGTTCGGTCAGATCGCGCAGCACCTGAGTGATCCGCATGTTGCCCAGCGGGTCGACCCACGAGAGCAGCACGCGAAACAGGATCGCCAGCGACAACACCTCGATCAGAAGAAAAATAAAACTCTCAACAAAACTCGACGGCATACCAGCCCGCCTCCTTACGTGGCATCTGTTCGGAATGTCTGCATTATACCAGACCTTGACCGGTACGCGGTGTCTTGAGAACTGAGAGCCAGGGGTTAAGGGTTATGGGTTAGGAGTTAGACCGCTTATCTTAACCTTTCATCTTATCCCTTTTTGCTTTTCCTGGCTGCTACGTTTTACTCTTCACAGCATCCAAATCTCTGCACATTTGTGTAATCCAAAACGTTCGACGTTCAACCTTCAACATCCAACGATATCCGCATCCGCACCGCTGCTGCGTGCGCTGCCAGGCCCTCGGCGTCCGCCAGGCGCGCCGCAGCCGGTCCGATCCGTTTCAGTGCTGCGTCGTTCAGCGCGACGAGCGAGATAACCTTGCGGAAATCGTCCACATTAACGGGAGACGCAAAGCGCGCCGTGCCGCCGGTTGGCATAATGTGGGATGGACCAGCGACATAATCGCCGAGCACCTCGAATGAGCGCTCGCCGAGGAATATGCCGCCTGCATTGCGCACCTTTCCAATGTAACGCCACGGATCGTCAATCAGCAGGCAGAGGTGTTCAGGAGCGTAATCGTTGGCGACCTCAAAGGCGGCATCGAGATCAGGAACCAGCACGATCCCGCCGCGTCCGGTGACAGCGGCAGCGGCGGCAGCGGCATTCTGCGCTGGCAGCATTTCGAGTTGACGTGCGACTTCTGCCTGCACCTGAGTGGCAAGCGTGCGATCTGGCGTCACCAGAATGGCGGACGCGAGCACATGCTCCGCCTGCGCCAGCAGATCGGCGGCGACTAGGCGCGGATCAGCGTGCGCATCGGCAATAACCAGCGTCTCCGTTGGTCCTGGCAGCGATTCGATCCCGACGACGCCGTACACCGCGCGCTTTGCCAACACGACGAACAGGTTGCCGGGACCGACGATTTTATCGACGCGCGGTACGCTCGCTGTGCCATACGCCATCGCCGCAATCGCCTGTGCGCCGCCGAGGACGAATACCCGCGCCACGCCAGCGGCGGCGGCGGCGGCGAGCACGGTTGGATCAACATCGCCATTGCGCTGCGGCGGTGTGCAGACTACCAGTTCCTCCACGCCAGCCACCCGCGCCGGGATCGCGGCGTGGAGCAGTGACGATGGAAGCGGCGCTGCGCCTCCCGGCACATAGATGCCAACCCGTTGCAATGGGGTGACGATCTGCCCCAGAGCGCCTTCAGCGCCGAACTCGACCCATGAGGTGCGCACCTGACGCTGATGGAAGCGCGTCAGTTCTCTGATCGCCAGTTCGATTGCATTGCGCAGGTCAGGATCGAGACCGGCGAGCGCTGCAGCGCAGCGTTCCGCCGATACTTCCAGCGGACCGGAGTAGTCGTCGAGACGCTGTGACCAGTCGCGCAGCGCAGCGTCGCCTCGCTCGCGCACATCACGCACAATGCGATCGACGGCTTCGGCTGGCGTCAACCGCGCGCCGAATCGCTGTTCGATTGCATTCAGTAGCGTCGCTGGCACATCGATTTCGTCGAAAGGCGTGCGCCGCAGAATAGTGCGCCGGGCAACAGCAAGATCATCGAAGATTGGAATGGTCATGGGGTCGACTCCTCAAGCAGCGCCATCAGGCGATCATAACTGCTGCAGGTTGCATCGAACACGTACTGCGCTGGCATGACTGCGATGGTATCGCCGCCCAGTTGACGGAGATGCGCCACCAGGTCGAGCACGCGGTCCTGCGGCACGAGCAGCGTGACCATATACCAGCCAGGCGCGCCCGCCGCGCGCGGCGTGCTGGGCCACACCAGCGAAATCGTCGGTCCCTGGACGCCGGACAGATCGGGGCGGACTGCCACGCGCCTGCCCACATCTTCCGCCGACTCACCGGCGATATTTGCCGTCACCTGAACAAAACGGCGCGCCCGCCGTCGCGCTTCGACGAGTTCCAGCACAGTGCGGGTCGCCGCCAGCGCCGCGGGATTGGCGCGCAGGCAGCGACGACTGGCGATCAGACATGCCTGGGTGCGGAGGATCGGATCGCCGACGATCTTCAGTTGATTGTCGCGCAGGGTCACCCCGGTTTCGGTAATATCGACGATAATATCGGCGTAGCCGAGTCCTGGCGCTGCTTCCGTCGCACCTTGCGATTCGACCAGTCGAAAGTAGTTGATGCCATTCGCATAGCAGAAACGACGCGTCAGCGACGGGTATTTGGTTGCAATCCGCAGCGGTCGCCCCTGATTATGAAGTTCCACCGCCAGATCTGCCAGATCGTGCCAGGAGGTGACATCAATCCAGGTTTCCGGCACGGCGACGACCAGTTCGGCGGCGCCGTAGCCGAGATCATCGAAGAGCACAATCAAATCATCGCGGTCGCCGCGCAATTCTTCCACCAGGTCGAACCCGCTGATGCCGAGATCGATTTCACCCGATGCCACTTTCTCGACGATGTCGGTCGGTCGGTGGAGTAGCACATCGGCGCCAGGAAGAGCGCGGATGGAGGCGGTGTAGCGCCGGGGGTTGGGACGCGACACCCGCAGCCCGGCGCTCTCAAGAAAGGCAATCGTGCCATCGTACAGACTGCCTTTCGACGGTATGGCAAAACGCAGCGTCATCACTGGTGAACGTCCTGATTCATCCGGCGCAACAGCGCCATCATTCGGCTAAGACCAAGAATTGCCAGCGTTCCAAGAATCAGTGCGCCAGTTATGCCGATTTCCAAGCGGACCACCAGAGCGACCCCGCCCATGCCGAGCGACGCCCCGGCGATGACCAGCAACCAGGCGGCGTGGGACCGGCGCAATCTTCGTTCATCGACAACATGTGCAGTCTGTGTCAAACGTCGCTCCAGATTATCAAGGTTCCACGCAACCAGCGTCATGACCAGCCCCGCAAGAGCGGCCAGCGGCGCAGCCTGAACAAACGTCGCGCCCGCAGCAACGATGATCATTCCCGGAAATGCAACGATGCGCGTCCAGCGACGTTGAAGGATGACCCCAGCCGCCCACATGCCGCCAAGCGCCGCCGGCGCCAGCGCAAAAAGGGTCTGATCCGCTGCGATCAGTCCGCTGGCCAGGCATGTTGCTGTCAGCCCGATCGCGCCAACGGTCATCCACATGCTCCTGGAATGAGAAACTCGCATCTGTGATGCCAGGAATCGCCACGGTTGGTCCAGCACGCCTGTCCTACGAGACATTGTCGGGATCAATGCCCAGCGCCCGCAAACGCTCTGCCAGACGCGCCGCCCGCTCCTCCGCCTCTCGGCGAGCCCCCGCCTCCGCGTCGCCGGCCGCCGCGGCCCGGCGCGCCCGCGCCCCCGCCTCACGGCGGGGGCGGCGCGCGCGCGCCTGGACGCGGCGGCACGGGACGCGGACGCGCGCGCCCGCCGAGAGGCGGAGGAGCGCGCGCGCCAGGAAGCGGAGCGAGCGCAGCAGGAGGCGACGGCGCGAGCCGAAGCAGAGGCGCGCGCGGCGCAGGAGGCGGCAGCGCGGGCAGCGGCGGAAGAACGTCTCCGGGCGCTGGAAGCCGA
>JANWXL010000272.1 GCA_025055265.1 Roseiflexus sp. | reverse complement strand
CTCTTCTGGGCAGGGCATCTTGTTTTGCGCCTGACGGCATATGCCGCCGCTCACACACGCGATGGCGGTCCGCTGATCTGGCCCCCCTGGTTTGCTGTTGGTTTGCCGCCAGCTCAGGTTCTGAGCGCGATTTTTCCGCTTGGCGTCAGCGCGGCAACAGCAACAGGCGTATGGTTCATGGCGGACGCGCTGGAGTATGGGCTGGAAACGACGCAGGGCGTCGGATCAGCGCTGATTGCGGCGCAGGCGATAGTTGTGTGTGCGGCGCTCTGGCTCGATGTCCTGCCGGTGAACGTATGGGTCTGGCGACTGGCGCAGATGGTGCGCAGCGCGCAGCAGCGCCGGTTTGCGTCGTCTGCTGCGCGTCTGCTGCGTGATGGCTAAATGTCTCTTGCACGTCTGACGCCTGCGGGAGGCTGGCGGCGCATTAACAGCGCATTGCAATAACGGGAATGCTGGCATGCTTGATAACCCGCGCGGTCGTGGTGCCATGCCAGATGTCTTCGCTGTTGCGTGGTCCGTGGGTCGCCATGATTGCCAGATCGATCTTCTCGGCGTTGCAGTAGCCCAGGATGGCGGTGTGCGCGCGGCCCTCGGCAGTGGCAGTGACGACGTTGACGCCGTGAGCGCGGGCGCGTTCAGCCAGCGCCTGAATGTGGTCCTTATCAATCTGGTACAGTTCACGCGGTGAACGCGCAGCCATGCGCGCCTGCATATCCATTTCGGATGGAAGCAACCGGTCGTCGCCAAAGACGTGGAGCAGATGGAGTTCGGCGCCGACCGACTTCGCAAACTCGGCGGCCTGATCAAGCGGATCGTCGGAGCGCGGCGAGAGATCGAGGGGGAAGAGAATGCGCCCGATTGAGGTCGGCAGCGCACCGTTGCGTGGAAGCGCAAGGAGCGGCAGCGGACCCTCGATCATGAACTTTTCGTAGTCGCTCATCATCGCCAGCAACCGGTTGATAAAGTTGTGGCGGGTGGGCAGCATCGCCAGAATGCCGCCAGTTGTGCTGGCGATTTCGTCGAGGATGGCGCGACGCTGCTTCTTTTCGATTTTGAGCAGTTCGTACACCAGACCATTGCCCGATGGCAGCGCTTCAAGCGCCGATGCCATCTGCCGTTCGGCATAACTGCGGTAGCGTTGACCGAGGACGTGGATGATGCGCAGCGGTCTGCCGATGGACGAGGCGAATGATGCGACGTTAGGCAACAGCGCAAAACCCCTATCGATCGCTGTCGTAGGAAACACAATGGGAACATTATTGATACGCATCGCGTTACTCCTGTTGTCTATTATGAGGCGCTATGCTCATTCGCAGTCGCTTGTTTCAATACGCCAACAAATACGCACAACTGAGTGTTCATGGATGTGCAGAGGCGTCTGCTGGCGCATGGTGCCGCACGTCTGACATAGTCCAATAACCCTGCGCATTCCAGAACGGATGCAACGGCGGTGCGCGTCAAACTGGCAGCAATTGTGTAGTGGTTGTAGACGTTTTCTTAAGAGGCGGATGTATTATAATCTAATCGCACGCTTCTCACAAGTCAAGATGTGTTGACCGAGTGGGGGAAACCCATGTCAACCTACACGCCCGAACAGCTTGCCCGCCGCGATGCAAGCGTCTGGACGAAAGTTCAGGCGGTGCTGGCGCCGATCCAGTTTCTTGCCTTTCTGATCAGTTTCGGATTGGTGATCCGCTATCTGGCGACGGGCGAAGGCTATATGACGGCGACCGTCAGCGTGTGGATCAAGATCGCGCTGCTGTGGGCAATCACGATCACCGGCATGATCTGGGAAAAGGAAATCTTCGGGCGCTGGTTCCTGGCGCCGGAGTTCTTCTGGGAAGATGCCGGCAATGCGCTGGCGATGGTGATGCACAACCTGTATTTTCTCGCCGTCTGGCTGCACTGGTCGCCCGAGGCGATCATGACGCTGATGCTGGTGGCGTACTGCACGTACCTGATCAATTGCGCACAGTTCGTCTATCGCGGCATTCAGACCGGTCGCCAGCGGCGGATGGCGCGCAGCGGCGGGCAGACCGAAGCAGTAGTTCGTTAGGGCGGGCATTGATGGAAACGACACGCGCCATTGTCATCACCGCTCCGCGCCATCTCGAACTGCGCAACGTCGCGCTGACGGATGCGGGACCTGAAGATGTCGTGGTGCAGACGGCGTTTACGTCGGTCAGCGCCGGGACGGAGCGGATGTTGCTGGCGGGGCGGATGCCGCATCCGATGCTGCAGTTCCCGGTAGTGCCGGGGTACGAAACGGTCGGTCGAGTGGTCGGGCGGGGCGCGGCGGTTCCGGCGGAGTACGAGGGACGCTGGGTGTATGTCGGCGGGGCGCGCTGCTTCCTTGATGTCAATCCCGCATGGGGCGGTCAGTCGGCGACGCTGCTGGTCGATTACCGTCGGGTGGTTCCGCTCGACGGGGTGCAACCAGACCACGGCGTGCTGCTGGCGCTGGCGGCGACTGCGCTGCATGGCGTTGATCTGATCGCTGGCGCCGACCAGGATCTGACCGGTCGGCGGATGCTGGTGCTGGGGCAGGGTCCGGTAGGGCAGTTTGCGGCGCGCATCGCGCGGGCGCGCGGCGCATGGGTGGCAGTCAGCGACCGGATTGCGAGTCGCCTGGAACGCAGTGTGTCGGATGTGCGCATTGATGTGACGGTCGACTCGCTCGCGGCGATGGTGCAGCAACCGGTTGATACAATCATCGAGGCGACCGGCTCGATGGCGGCGCTGAGCGACGCGCTGCCGCTGCTGGCGAATGACGGCGTGATCATCCTGCTCGGATACTATGATGAGCTGCGCCTGCCATACATGCCGTTGTTCCTCAAGCAGGCGCGGTTGCTCACCGCGAAAGAGTGGGCGGCTGGCGACCTGCAGCGGAGCCGCGATCTGCTGGCAAGCGGCCTGCTCGACGCCGAAGCGCTGATCACGCATCGCATGCCGGTGACGCAGTTCGAGGCGGCGTATGCCACGGCGCTGAACGACCCGGAGTGCCTGAAACTGGTGATCGAGTGGGGCGTTTCAGGTTGAAGGCAGGAAAGTTCAACGTCGGGGCGCGCCGGTGGGACGTCGGTGCGCAGGGTCGTGGCGCGCCCCCTGTGAGACGGTGCGGGTTCCCAGCAAAGTGTCGCGGATCGAGCGTATGAGATCCGAGGGGCTGATAAGGTTCGAGAAATGAATCCGGTATCGCCCGTTGCAGCCCGCGAAGGCGGGCTTCGCAACCGTAGCCCGCGACTTTAGGCGCCGGGCAGACGAACGGATAGCGGAAAATTTTTCAAAAATCATTAGCCCTTGATGGAAAAAAAGAGGAACGCCAATGGCGCCACGCATGATCGCAATCTACGGCAAGGGAGGAATGGGGAAGAGCTTCTTCACCTCCAACCTGACCGCGCGACTGGCATACGACGGCTACCGTGTGCTGCAACTTGGCTGCGACCCGAAGCATGACTCGTGCAACACAATCTTCGGCGGTCACTCGCTGCCGACGCTGGGCGATCAGTGGCGCCTGTTCAGAGAGGCGGGAAAGGAAGATCAACTGTCAATCAGCGACGTGATCTTCCGCAATGAACTGCGTCCCGGCGTGGTCATCTTTGGATGCGAACTCGGCGGTCCAGAAGTCGGGCGCGGCTGCGGCGGGCAGGGGATCTCGACCGGTTTCAAGGTGCTTGAGAACCTGGGCATGAGCCGCTGGAACCTCGACTTCATCGTGATGGACTTCCTCGGCGATGTAGTGTGCGGCGGATTCGCCACGCCGCTCGCGCGTTCGCTTGCCGAGCAGGTGATCATCCTCGTCGGGCACGACCGGCAGTCGCTCTACGCGGCGAACAACATTGCGCGCGCGGCGCAGTACTTCCGCTCGATGGGCGGCACGACCCAGATTCTGGGGCTGGTGGTGAACCGCGATGATGGCAGCGATACCGCCGATCAGTATGCCAGGGCAGTGGGGTTGCCGATTCTGGCGCGTGTGCCGTTGAGCCGCAAAGTGCGCGAACTCGCCGACGCCTGCCGCCTGGCGCTGGAGGATGAACAGTTCAACCAGATCTTCGGCGACCTGGCAAGGCGTATCGCACGCCAGGAGTTGCAGCCGGTCGAAACCTACACGCCGCTGAACTACGACGAATTTCTGCGGGTGTTCGGCGCCGAGGAGCCGCCGGGACGACCCGACCCGGCGCGCGCTGAGGATCTCTTCGGCGAAAAGACGCCGGTGTTCACGGTGCCGATCCTGTCGCTCAAGCCGGTTATTCCGCAGGTGCAGGTGACCGATCCGGTTCAGCTCAAAGTGCAGCAGATGATCGAAGCGATCGGGATGTACGTCACTGATATGGTCCGCAGCGAGCGCGATGGGATCACCGTTACGTCCGGTTCGGTCGAGATACGGTTGGGAGAGCCAAAAGACCTCGATCACAAGATTGCGTTCCTGTCGGCGCTGCGGCGGTCAGGGCAGGCGTTCAGCTTTGTCGATCTGCGCTACGCCGATGCGCCGACGTATCGGTAGGGGCGCGCCGGTGGCGCGCCCAGCGGGGCGGGTGGCGCAAGCCGGTAGGGGCGCGCCGGTGGCGCGCCCGGCGAGGCGGGCAGCGTCGGTAGGGGCGCGCCGCTGGCGCGCCCGGCGGGGCGGGTGACGAAAGCCGGTAGGGGCGCGCCGCAGGCGCGCCCCGCGGGGCGGGTGACGAAAGCCGGTAGGGGCGCGCCGCGGGCGCGCCCCGCGAGGCGGGTGACGTAAGCCGGATAGGGACGCGCCGCAGGCACGCCCGGCGAGGCGGGTGGCGCAAGCCGGGTAGGGGCGTGCTGGTGGCGCGCCCAGCGGGGCGAACGGGAAGCAGGCACGAGTGATTCGGTCATTCGTTTCCATTCGTTTATTCGCTGACCCATTCGTTTATTCGTTAATCCATTCGTTTATTCGTTGACCCATTCGTTTATTCATTGACCCATTCGTTTTCGCTGACAGCACACAGGAACGCAGCATGCAGGCGGAACGAACCGCAGTCGATCTCAAATATCTGAACACGCTGCTGGTCGAGCGGATGAAGGTCAAACGCCGACCGGTGGCGGTGACCTACTGCGAGGATAGTCCGCCGCCGGGGTATGAGCCAGCGAATATTGTGGCGTGCGCAATCATACGGGAGGCGGAAGCGGGACGGCGGGTGTACGTCGATGCGCACCACCACGATTGCTGGGTGGGGCAATATCACCTGGGCTGGTTGCCGGACGCTGGCGCGCTCATCACCGAAGGGCAGTACCTGACGATGGCGCAGGGTTTCTTTACTGCCGAAGGAGCGCGGCGCAACAAGGCGCAGAGTTCAGTGTTGCCCGCTGGCTCGATTGCGGCGCTGGCAGCCGCGCCGCTCGATGATGTGCCAGAAGGCGTGCCGGTTGATCTGCTGGTCTGCATTACCGATCCGATGCACGCTATGCAGATCGCGGGCGCGGCGTCGGTGCGGGAAGGAACCTTCCCGATTGGCGAGTTGGGTCCGTCGGCATGCGCGTCGATCTTTGCAACGCCGCGTCTCAAGCGCAACAGCGTGTTTACCACAGGCGACGGCGGCGGTCGGATGCACAACCGGGTGGCGCCAGGTGAAATGTTCATCGCCGTGCCGCAGGAGCATTTCCGGTATATTGTCGAATTAATCGAAAACTTCAGGATCGATCCTGAAGAGATGCGACGGCTGATTATGCCGTCGCACGCACGGAACGGAAGCGACGCGTCGTGATGCTGACAGCAGCACACGGTGGGCTCGTGGAACAGGTTAAGATGGTTGCGTTCAAGTCATGATCTGACAGGCAAGGAGAGGTGCTATGGACTTCCTGATTCTTCTGCAAGCAGAGCCGTCACCCTGGCCCGTCTGGTCGGGGTATGCGCTCTGTTTCGTGCCGCTGGCGGTAGTGATCCTTGGCTTCATCATTGCGGCGCGCTTCACCGACAAGCAGGCGACGTCAGCCTACCTGCGGCTCGACCCCGCGAAGGCGAATGAGCCGGAGCAGAAGTAGGGGTTAAGGGTTAGGGGTTAAGGGTTAGGGGTTCTGTGGTGCTTGCGGAAAGGCATGCCCGGGCGGGCGTCTTTCCGTTGACGTTGTAGTAAAGAGTATGTCGTGATTTTTGTGATGCTTTTCACCTCTCTGCAGTTCCCGTGTCCTGTCCGCTATCTGAAAGGTGTGCTCCATGGAGCCAATCGCGCTGAGCGCTGAGCAGCCGCAGGGTCATACGTGCAAACTCCACCCGCAGTCGATGTGCCCGGCGTTCGGGTCGCTGCGCATTCTGAGCCGGATCGAGGGATCGCATCCCGTGATGGCGACTGATACCGGGTGTCTGTACGGGTTGACCTTCGTGACCCATTTCTACGGCGCGCGCAAGTCGATCCTGGCGCCAACGCTGGGAAGCGCCGAGTTGTACTCTGGCGAAATTGTTGAGGGGACGCGCGCGGCGATTGAGGCGGCGGCGCGTGAGCCAGGGTGCCGTCTGGTGCCCGTGGTGTCGCTGTGCGTGGCGGAAACGGCGGGTATGCCGGAAGAGTTGCTGCCGCGCAAGGTTGGCGATGCCGAGGTGGTGCTGGTGCGCGTGCCCGCCTATGCGATCCATTCGCACCCGGAAGCGAAGGACGTGGCGCTCGAAGCGCTGCTGCGGCGGCTGGGCGATCGTGAAAGTCCGCGTGAGGAACGCACCGTTGTGGTCGTTGGTGAAGTCTTCCCTGCCGATCAGTTGGCGATCGACGCCATTCTGCGACGCATGGGGGTCGAAGCGACGATTGCGCTGCCGGGACGCTCGATCGACGACCTGCGGCGCGCCGGTCGCGCGGCGGCGCTGGCGCCGCTCCATCCATTCTACAAGGGGGTGACGCGCCTGTACCGCGAATGGGGCGCATCGGTGGCAGGCGGCGCGCCGGTGGGCATCAGCGGCACATATGCCTGGCTCAAGTCAATCGGCGCGCTGCTGGACCTCGATCCGGCGCTGGTTGATCGGGTGGCGGAGGAAGAACGTGAAAAGGCGCAGGCGGTGCTGGCGGCGAAGTCGCTCAAAGGGGCGCGGGTGCTGGTGACTGGCTATGAGGGCACCGAACTTGCCTATGCACGGCTGCTGGTCGAGGCGGGCGCTGAAGTTCCGTATGTCTCCACCTCGATTGGCGTCGATCCGCTGTCGCTCCCCGATGAACTATGGCTGAAGGCGCGCGGGACGCAGGAGGTTGTCTATCGCAAGGCGCTGGAAGAGGACATGGCGGCGCTCGACCGGTATGCGCCCGATTTCGTGCTGGGCACGACGCCGTTTGCGGCTGCGGCGAAGGAGCGCGGTATTCCGGCGATGTACTTCACCAATCAACTGGCGTCGCGCCCCTTCTTCCTCAGCGGCGGCATGGCTGCAACGATTGGCTTCGTGGCAGACACCCTGGCGCGTACCAGCCGCTATCGTGAGATGGTCGCCTTTTTTGCGGAGTGATCGGCTATGCCCCCTGCACTGATTCGCGATCTGTCCGATACGTCCGGCTACTGGGCAGCGGTATGGACGATGTGCGCCATGCCGGATGTCCACGTGATCGCCGATGCGCCGGTCGGGTGCTTCAACCTGGTGGCGACAGCGGTGCCCGATTATACCGACGCCGTTCCCCATATTGAAAATATGACCCCGGCGACGATCACTGAACAGGAAGTCGGCGGGAAAGGGACGAGCGACAAAGTGCGCTGGACGTATGAGAACCTCCGCGCCAGCGGCGCCCTCGACGGCAAACAGGTGATTGTGATTTCGACCGCCGAGAGTGAGATGATCGGCGCCGATCTGTCGTCGGTAGTGGCGACGCTCGGCGAAGGGACGCGCTTCTACTGGAGCAACTCGCTCTTGGAAGACGAATGGGCAGGGCGCGACCGCGTGCTGCGCTGGTTGTGGGAACAGTTTGGCGCCCCGCACGCCGCTGGCGTCCAGCCAGCGCCGGGGACGGTCAACATCATCGGTCCGACCTACGGATGTTTCAACTCGCCGTCGGATCTGGAGGAGGTCAAGCGCCTTATCGCGGGCGCTGGCGGGCGGATCAATCTGGTCTATCCCATGGAGGCGACGCTGGCGGATACGCCGCGCCTGGCAGCCGCGCAGGTCAATGTGGTGATGTACCGCGAGTTCGGCGCCGGTCTGGCAGGCATGCTCGGTCAACCGACGCTCTACGCGCCGTTCGGCATGCGCGAAACAACGGAGTTCGTGCGTGAACTGGGGCGCCTGCTGGGAACATCCGCACAGGCGGAAGCCTTCATTGCCCACGAAAAACGCACGACGCTGCGCGCCGTGTGGGACCTGTGGCGCGGACCGCAGGGGGACTGGTTTGGCACCACCGACATCGGCATTGTTGCAGGGCGTTCGTATGCCGAAGGGCTGGCGCGCTACCTGGGAGACGAGTTGGGCATGAAGATCGCCTTCGTGTCCGCCCGCCCCCGTCGCCCTGGCGACCCGGATAACGACGAGATTCGCCAGATGTTGCACCGCCGCGCGCCTGCGTTCGTCTTCGGATCGATCAACGAAAAGATTTATCTGTCCGAAGCGGGGGCGAAGTTTGCGCGCTTCTTCATGGCGGCGTTTCCCGGACCCACCGTGCGGCGCGCGGTTGGCACGCCATTTATGGGGTACCGCGGTGCAGTCTACGTCGTGCAGGAAATCGTCAACGGGCTGTACGACACCCTGTTCAACTTCCTGCCGGTCGATCAGGCGTACAGCATGATGCGCGGCGGTCCGCCGAAGATCGAGTCGGCGCCGGGGAATCTTCCCTGGTCGCTCGAAGCGAAGGCAGTGCTCGACGAGGCGCTGGAAAAACTGCCCTACATTCCGCGCATT
>JANWXL010000255.1 GCA_025055265.1 Roseiflexus sp. | reverse complement strand
GCGTACCGTACCTTCTTTGCCACAGCGACAAACCCGCAGCGGCTCGTCCTTGAACGACTGGAATTGCTCGAACTGCGCACCGCAAGCGTCACAGGCGTACACGTAGGTAGGCATAACCGTCAGGACCTCCTGGCATTGAGTGATAAACTATATCGTCATTCACTTTTTATTGTAGTCGATCTATTGAGGATGATCAAACGGGAAAATGTAGGAGTTATGTTAGAAATGAAGAGCATTTCCTGCGTCATCCTTTCGATCTTTCCCGCGTCATCTTTCCGACCTTGTCTGGCGCCATATGCGCGTCCCTACGAACGTCGGGTTGCACATCGACGGTGGAGCGCTGATGAGAGACGCCGGGTATGTGTGGCGCACTGCGGGCAACAGGCCGCTGTCGTCCGCCCGACACCCGGAAGCCGAATTTGAGACGTCGCCGGTACGACTGCGCATTATTGGTACGGCAATCTTTGGCGCCGTGCGGATTGTTCATGTGATGAACGTGCAGGCGCAGCCAACAACGGCCGAAGCGCTGTCGGAGTCGTCCGATCCGATCAGTTCATCCAAGGGCGAAACCGGGGAGATCGCCAGTCTGTCGGACACACTCACGGCTCGGTTGTCTCAACCAGAAATTCATCGGCGAGGTCACGCGGCGCCTGATCACCCAGATGACTCATGAGCGTTTGACAGGTTTCACGGCGCATCCGGCGGTAGACTTCGCGGGCGATGCGGAGGTCGAGGACGGCTGTACGGCGTCGCCGTTCACATTCGGCAACGTCATTGATGGCGTGTTCAAGCGTCTCGCACGACTGAACGATCTCAGCCAGGCGTTGTTCTGCAAAGGGCAGAGTGGCGGCTTCGAGCGAAAGGACGGCGTGCAGACGACGCATATCTTCGAGGAGTTCAGTTGGCGTACTATCAGCCTCTGCGCCGCCACGAGAAATGAGCCGGACGGTCGGCGTCTCGGCAGTGCCGTAATGTTGCACAAGCTGGCGCAATGTCTGCTTGTAGAGGCGGCGCGCCGCAATTTCACACGTCCAGCGCCGGGCAAGCGCCGCGCGCCAGGCGGCGATTGCTTCTTCGCTGATCTGGTAACTGGTCGTCATCTGATGGTGGGTGGCGCGATGAGCGTCAAGCAACGCCTCGATTTCAGGCGCATCTTTGTGATGACGTTCAAGGATAGCAATCAGTTTTGCCGAGTCGGCGATGGCGTCTTGGGGGGAGGGAAGTGTCGTCATACCACAGGCTCCTGTCCAGCACCTTGCTATCCAATCATACCCCGCCCCTTTGGAACGGTCTATAGTACGTGCGTCCCGTCATGGCATGGGAGTCTTTCTTATCGCCCTGGCGTACTGACGCATTGTTGCGTGAAATGCCCACAACAAGACACCTGCATTATACGCAAAAATATGGATGTTGGATCAGGGGGCGGCAGCAGGAGCAGGTCTCAGACCTGCCCCTACCAGTCGTGGCGCAACGCGTCGAAATCAAGCGGGTTGCGATTCACGCCATACTCCCACACCTCATAGTGCAGGTGAGGACCGCTCGACATGCCTGTGGATCCGACATAACCGATGAGTTGCCCGCGCGCGACGGGTTGACCATCGACCACAGCATAGGAGTCGAGATGGGCGTAGGCTGTTTTGTAGCGACTATTTTCAATTGCAAGATAGTTGCCGCCAGGCCAGGTATGTGATCGCACGCGGGCAACGCCGTCGTGAGTGGCGTACACCGGGGCATACCAGGTGCCTTGCGGGTCGGCTTTGCCATCGCCGTCGCCATCGATCGCCAGATCGACTCCGCCCCAGACGCTGGCGGGCGCGTGCGAGCCGACCCCATACCCCTGTGTGATCACCGTGCGCGGGTTGCGCAGCGGGTTGCCGGACGGTCGCTCGGTCGCCAGTTGCGGAGCGAAGGAGGCCCGGAAGCTCTGCCGGGCGACATTCTGCGTTGTAAGCGTCCCGCCGCGCCAGTTGCTGATCGGGATCGGCGGTTGGTGCGTTTGCTGCACCAGAACGCCAATGCCAATCAGGGCAAGGATAAGCAGAAAGAAGCGCTCTCGACTCAGAATCATCATCTTGCTCGCAGCGCGCGCCATTCGGCAACCAGACGGTTGACCGTATCGATGTAGGCGGGAACGTTATTTTCGACGGCAGGCGCGTAGATCGGCACAATTTGTTCCACCGTGTGAACACCGCGCCACTGTACGTATTCAACGGCAATCAGGCGGTACCAGTCTTCAATCCCTTCCTCCCAGCTCGCGTAATCGCGAAATCTGCCGTAACACGTGCGGTAGCCAGCGCAGATAATGTTGCCGACGTTGTGGGTCGTGCTGCCGTCCAGTTTTCGTCCTGCCCATCCCGGCGCAGTGCCAGCGCCTGACTCGTGGATGAAAAACGCCAGGGCATAAGCAGGGTCGATGCCATACCGGACGCCGAGTTCTACCCAGGTCGCGCCAGTGCCTGCGGCTGGAGATCGCCATTCCGCGAGGATGCGGTCGATCTGCTGCGCCGAAATGCTCGGCGGACCGAGCACCGAGTGCTGACCATCAGGTGTAGGATGCGAAGACGACTGTGCAATCATCTGCGCTCGAATGGTCTGTTCGCGCGCTGCGCAGCCAGGCATTGCGCAGATGCGCAGCGACTCAGCGCCGCCCTGGAACCAGACAAAGTACAGGACGACAAGGCTGACGACGCACACGACAAGGGGCCACCAGGAAAATGTTTGCTGCGGAGCGAAGATGGATCGCCGCAGCGGCGCCGGACGGTAGGATGGCGCCGGAGCGATCAGGTCAACGATCAGCGGATCGCATCCGTCATCGTCGATAGCAAAGGAGTTGTCTGGCGCGAGCAGTTCGTCCGCAGGCAATGAAACAAACGACGAAATAGCAGGCGGGTGCGCCCGACCGTGAACGCGGTTTGTCGCATGTGCGCCGTCGATGGCTCGGCTCGCTTCTCGAGGAGCCGTAAACGAACGTTCCCGATCATAAGCACGGCGCTCGTTGAGGCGGCGTTGTTCGATAGTGGGCGACGAATCATCGAACGGATCGCGCAACCAGACAGACGATCGGGGGCGACGTTCTGACGGGCGACGATCTGCTTGGGGTGCAGAGCGCGGCTCGTGATGGTGCGAGCGGCGCTCTGGACGCTTGTCTGGATCAATATCGCTCATGGAAGCGCAGTCTTTGCCAGCCGCGCCTGCTCTTCAGGGGTCGGCAAGCGGAATTCCCCCTCACGATTCAGATAGACAATCCGCTCGCGTCGAATATCGAGCAGCAGATCGGGCAACGTATCGCCATCGACATCGCTGACGCCAATAATGACCGGTGTTAGATGCTCATCGGCGCCAAACAGGTACGGACCAGCAATTGAGCGCACCCGCGACGGATCGCCGCCTGGCAGTTCCAGCACCACCACCTGCCGGTCGAGATTCATGGCGATCAGGTGTGTTGGTTGACCGGCTTCCTCGCCGTGACCCACGAACGCCTGCACGTGCATGGTGCGCGGATAGCCATAGCGAATATCATCGATCAGCACATTGATCCGCCCGATCAATGCGCCGATCAGCGCATACATCGCCAGCGCTCCCAGTATCAATGCTGCACCGTACAGAAGCGCGTGCGCCGTTCGTTGAACCTGCCGGTTACGACTCCAGATGCGGCGACCAGTGTGAAGAGTTCGGCTCGTGACTGCCATAATGCGCCTCCCCGCCTGTTCAAGCGACAACAAGCGCCCTGCGCCCGCCGCCTGATTAGTCGCGGGCGCGGGAGCATCGTCGTTCTGCTGCGACTGAGGTGAGGCCATTATACTAGAACAAAGGTTCTAAGTCAAGAACACGTTTCCACCGTCTGATGGGCAGGCTCACGCATCAGCGCCGGATGCAGGCGGGTCGACGCCAGCCAGGCTTCGATGGCTGCGACCGGCAGAATGCCGCGTTCCGTCACGATCCCTGAAAGCAGATCGAGCGGCGTCAGATC
Organism: Roseiflexus sp.; assembly: GCA_025055265.1. GTDB lineage: Bacteria > Chloroflexota > Chloroflexia > Chloroflexales > Roseiflexaceae > Roseiflexus. Next base: position 4,834 of record JANWXL010000255.1, on the reverse strand, counting down.
GAAGTAACGATTGCGAATATGGACATTCTCTGGCGCTTCAGCCCAGATCTCGCTTCGAGGTCGATCAAGCTGCTCCAACTGGCGGAAACCGGGGAGCAGGAATTTCTCGCTGCCGCACAGCGCATAGAATGCCACCCCCTTGACGCGCGCCGTCAGGGCCATACCATAGGTCCCAACCTTATTAACCAGTCCATATGTGCTCAACATATCAGCGCCGACGAGCACCAGTTGGGCGCGCGCGATATGGGCAGGCAGCTCAGCGTCGATAACCAGTTGGGTGGGAATGCCGTAGTCCGCCAGGATGGCGGCCGTCTGCCGTCCTTCAAGGATCGGACGCGACTCGCCGCAGACGACGCGAAAGCGACGACCTGCGCGCTGAGCGTGGCGCAGCGCATGCTGCACCGTGGTGCTATACGATAGCGTCACAATCGTAATGCCATCCGAGATAAGCGACAGCGCGCCCTCAGCGACGTGCAGCGCGTGCTGACGCAACTGGTGCTTAAACTCTTCGGTTGTCTCCGCAATTGCACGCAAAATATCGTGCCGCGTCTGCTGATCCTCGATGGCCCACAGGACGCGATTAACCAGATTGACCAGCGGCGCCATCACTGGCTGCGAGCGTATGAGCGACCAGCCAAAATCACATAGATTGCGGCGAAACTCCTCCGGCGACAGGGATCCAAAGGACTCAGCGCGCCGCATTATCAGATCGGCGGCGCGCTCAGCGATTTGAGCCGCACCCTGGCGGTTATCGACTGCTATTTCTGCAACTGGCTCCACAACCTGAACCCCTCACAAGACTTACGACCGGGCATAGTGATCTGCATTATCGCACATGCTGACGATATGTGTACAGCATTGTTCTCGCGGCGGAATTATCCGCCGCGCTGCGAGGACGGACACCTGATCACAGGACGCGCTTCAAGGCGCTGGCAATTGATTCGCTGATTGCGAAGCGAGACATGCATTCACCAGCGCTTCAAGACGCTCGACAGCAAACGGTTTGGCGATGTAGGGATTGCCGGTCTGCGCCAGGCGCGCTTGAGTCGAGGCGGTAATGGTATCGCCAGTGATGAAAATGATACGCTGCGCCAGGTGTGGATCGCGCTGCTTGATATGCTGATACAGCTCGAAGCCAGTCATGCCAGGCATCTTAATGTCGGTCAGAATAAGATCGAACGACTGCCGGGCGATAGCTTCGAGGGCTGCTTCACCACTGGCAACGACGCTTGGACGATGACCGAGATCGGTCAGCAACCGCGCCAGCAGCGCGCTCACCGCTTCCTCATCATCAACAACCAGAATGGCGGCGCCGCCGTTCGTCTCTTCCGCTTCCGGTTCTTCCTCAATGGCGGCAGGCGGCGGAGTGCTGGCATCGCCAGACGCGATGTCGGACGCATCAGCGAGCGGCAGTTCGACATACAGTGTCGTGCCGACGCCAACCTCGCTTTCTGCCCAGATACGTCCGCGGTGCTCCTGAACAATGCCAAAGCAGATCGACAGACCCAGCCCTGTACCCTGGCCAATTGGCTTGGTCGTAAAGAACGGATCAAAGATGCGACTCAGGTTGCGCGGCGCAATGCCGACGCCGGTATCGCTTACCGCAATACGAATGTACGACTCTTCACGACCATCCTCGCTCACATGCCGCTCGACTGAGGTGCGCAGGGTCAACACGCCCTTGCCGCCGCGTTCGATCATTGCCTGGTGCGCATTGTTGATCAGGTTGAGAAACACCTGCTGCAACTGGTGAGGATCGGCGATGGTCCGCGGCAGACCGGGGTCGAAGTCGGTTACGACGGTGATATTATCGACGCGCAACTGGTAGGCGCGCAGGGTCAGCGTACTCCGCAACACCTGGTTGATATCGACGAGCATTCGCTGCGGCTTGTGTTCGCGGGCGAACATGAGCAGGTTCTGCACAATGCGCGCGGCGCGTTCCGCCTGCGTATTGATGTGCTGCAGGTCTTCGCGAATGCCTGACGGCAGGTTCGTGTCGCGCAGCATCAGTTGGGTATAACCGCTGATGCTGGTCAGCGGATTATTCACCTCGTGAGCGACGCCAGCGACGAGCTGCCCAATCGCGGAGAGTTTTTCGGCTTTGATGAGTTGCTCTTCAAGACGGCGACGTTCGGTCAGATCACGCGCAATGCAGTGGATCGCCTCGGAACGATCGCCATCACGCATCAATCGCGCGCTGACTTCAAGCACCACTGCTTCTTCGTCGCGGCGCCTGAGTTGCAGTTCAAACGGCGGCACGACCTGTCCCCGCAGCACGTCGCCAAGGAGGCGTTCGGTCGGCGCCCACGCATCATCGAAAATCAGGGTGCGCAATGAACGACCGATCAGATCTTCCCTGGAATACCCCGTAATCGTGGGACCAACTTTATTAATGCTACGGATATTGAGCTGCTGGTCGAGGGTAAAGATCAGGTCGTTGGCGTTGTCGAACAGATCGCGGTAGCGCGCTTCACTCTGTTTGACCTGCTGATAGAGACGAGCGTTTTCAATGGCGATCGCGGCATAATCAGCAAGCGCCGACAGAAGGTATTGATCATTTTCGCTAAACGTGCGATCCGACTGCTGATTGTCAACGGCAAGCACTCCTATCACCTGATTGCCGACCATCAGCGGCACCTGCAGGATCGCGCGCACCAGAAAGCCAGTGATCACTTTCAGTTGCGCCCCGGCGCCGGCTTTATCGAGACGGATCGGTTTGCCGGTGCGAATGACCTGCCCGGCGAGGCTATCGTCAATCGGCATGCGCAACTTCTGAGCGCGCTGCTCGCCGAGGTTTTTCGCAGCGCGCAGGTAGAGTTCGTTGGCATCGGGGTCGCGCAGCAACAGAAACCCTTCTTCGGCGCGCGTGATGTACACCCCGGCTTCGACAATGCGCACCAGCAGTTCCTCGAGATCGAGCAGAGAACTGACCGATTTGCCGATGGAGTATAGAACAGTCAATTCCTGGACGCGCTGGCGCAGATTGCGCGTCAACTGCTCTTTTTCACGCTTGAGACGCCGTTCGCGCAGCGCCTGATCGATCGCCGCCTGCGCTTCCGTCTCGCTGAAGGGCTTGATCAGATAGTTGCGCGCCCCTAACCGGAATGCTTCAACCGCGATGGCTTCCGATCCGTGCGCTGTCATCAGGATGACAGGCACATCATACCCTTCCTGGGCGATCAGACGCAGCAGATCAAGACCGCTGATGTCAGGAAGTTGCAGGTCCAGCAGAATCAGATCGGGGGTGCGTTGACGCAGGCGATTGAGTCCCTGCCGACCGGTATGTGCAATAGTGGAGGCATAGCCGAGCTCCGGCAATACAAACTCAGCAAGCATGGAGCAGATTTGCTTGCTGTCGTCGATGATCAGGATTTCTTCCATCAGTCAGCCATCGATCCCATATTGCGGAGGCGGCCGGAAGGACGCACGCTTTTTCACATTATACCGCATGAGCAGTTACGCGCCAACCGGCGAATATGCGTTTACTACCGATGATCAGGACTAAGCAGTTTCTTATACAAATCTAACATTCGGTTTACATGCCGGTTGCATACTGTAATCCAGGAAATATGACACAAAGGAGGCCGCTCTATGGAGCGCGGAACAAGATATGCTCTGGTGTTCGGCATGATTGCCACCCTGCTGATTGGCGCACTCATTGGCGCGCTGGCTGGCGGCGGCGTCGCCTGGTATGTGACGCAGCAGCAGATCGAACGCATTGCAGCGCAGCCATCAAGTCCGTCACCCGTTCCGGCATCGATGCCGGCGCCAACTCCTGTTCCCCAGGCAACCGCTGCGCCGCTGCCAACCACGGCGCCAGCGCCGACAACAGCGCCAGCCGCACCCTCAACTGCCTCGCCGATCGTCGAAGTGGTGCAGAAGGTGTCGCCTGCAGTTGTGACCGTGGTGAATACGCTGGCATCAGGTGCACAGGGGTCGCCGCTGCTTGGCGATCTGCCGTTTCCGCTGCCGGACCAGCCCGGCGGATCGGTGCGCCGCGGCAGCGGTTCGGGGGTCATTATCAGCCAGGACGGGTATATTCTTACCAACAATCACGTCATCGAAGGGTATCGTTCTCTGTCGGTGATTTTCTACGATGGTTCGCGCCGCGATGCGCGCCTCGTCGGCACGGATCCGCTTATGGATCTCGCCGTGCTCAAGGTCGATGCGCCGGTGCCCGGTGTGGCGGTGTTGGGCGACTCCGACTCGCTGCAACCAGGCGAAACGGTTATTGCGATCGGCAGCCCGCTCGGCGATTTCCGCAATACGGTAACGGTTGGCGTCGTGAGCGCGCTGAACCGTTCGCTCGGCGCCAATGCGCCCGAAGGGTTGATCCAGACCGATGCTGCGATTAACAGCGGCAACAGCGGCGGTCCGCTGATCAACCTGCGCGGCGAAGTGGTCGGGATCAATACGCTGGTCGTGCGCGGGAGCGGTCTGGGGTCCGCGCCGGTGGAGGGGCTTGGATTCGCCGTGCCGAGTTCGATTGCCAAGCGGGTGAGCGAACAGTTGATTGCAAATGGCAGGGTTGTCTATCCGTTCCTGGGCGTGCGTTTCGGCACGATTGATGCCATTATGGCGCTCGATAACAACCTGCCGGTCAATGCTGGCGCCCTGATCGCCGCCGTTGAACCGGGTGGTCCGGCTGCCCGCGCCGGTTTGCAGGCAGGCGACATCGTCACAAAAGTGAATGGCAAACCGATCGGTCCCGGGCAGTCGTTGCGCGCCCTGCTGCTGGAGTACAAACCGGGCGATACGGTCACGCTCGACGTATTGCGCAACGGCGAGCAGTTGTCGCTCGACGTAACGCTGGGGACGAGACCGGATTGAGTGA
>JANWXL010000247.1 GCA_025055265.1 Roseiflexus sp. | reverse complement strand
GCTGGCGACGGGTGATGAGGTGTATGAGCCGGATGGCGAGGTTTTTCCCGGCGGGGTGCGCGACAGCAACCGTTACGCATTGATGGCGGCGGCGCGTGAAGCCGGATGCCTGGCGCTCTCGCTCGGCATTGCGCGCGATGACGTGAATGCGCAGCGCGCCGCAATTCTTGAGGCGCTCGATCGCGCCGATGTGCTGCTCACGAGCGGCGGCGTCTCCATGGGCACGCGCGACCTGATCAAGCCATTGCTGGCGGAGCTGGGAACCGTCCATTTCGGGCGGATTGCCTTCAAGCCAGGCAAACCGACAACATTTGCAACGATTGAACGCCCCGCCACGGTGCGATCATCGCCGCTTTTGGCGTTCGGATTGCCCGGATACCCCGTTTCGTCGCTGGTGTCGTTCGAGGTGTTCGTGCGTCCTGCGCTCCGCCGTCTGCAGGGTGACGCGCGCCCGGAGCGCCCGCGGGTGCGGGTGACGCTGCGCGATCCAATCCGCCCGTCTCCTGATCGCCCGGAATATCAGCGCGCAATCGTCAGTTGGGAGAACGGACGGCTGACAGCGCGCAGTACCGGACAACAGGGGAGCAGCCGGTTGTTGTCGATGTTGGGCGCCAATGCGCTGCTCATTGTTCCGGCGGGCGCAGCTCCATACCCGGCTGGCGCTGAGATTGACGCCCTAATGACCGGACCGCTGGCGCCGCCCTCTGAGATGTAACATTGCCCTGTTGCGATACATCTCCTGCCATGACCGAACAGGCTGATCAGGAATCGCTGGACGAGATCATTCTCCGCCTCGTCCGGCAGCGTGGAGTTGGGAAGAGCATCTGCCCATCGGAGGCGGCGCGGGTGTGGGCGCCGCATGACTGGCGCGCTGCGATGCCGATGGTGCGCGCTGCCGCCTGCGCCCTGGCGGACGCCGGATTGATTGTGATCACCCAGAAGGGGCGGGTCGTTGACGGTCGCACGGCGCGGGGACCGATTCGCCTGGCGCTGCCGCGGGACATGTGCAAGTCGTGATTGCTCCGCTGTACCATGTCATGGTATGATGACGCAAAGCGGCATGCGGTGCACATACTTCCAGGAGGACGGTCATGGACGACCACACCAATGATGATCTCCCATGCTATGGGTTGTATATCGACGGAAACTGGGTCGATGCCGAAGGCGGCCTGATGCCGGTCAACGAGCCGGCGCTGGGGCGGACGATGGCGTATGTGGCGCGCGGTTCGGCAGCCGACGTTGATCGCGCGGTGGCGGCGGCGCGCGAAGCGTTTGATCACGGTCCCTGGCCCCACACCCCTGGTCACGAACGCGCCCGCATCCTCAATGCGATTGCCGATCTGATCGAAGAACACACTGCCGAATTCGCCGAGCTCGAATCGCGCAACCTTGGCGCGCCGCTGCGCAAAACCACCTTCGTCGATATTCCCTGGTCAGTGGAGCACCTGCGCGTGTTCGCCGAACTGGCGACGATCCATCCGTATGAGGCGCTGCCGTGGACGGATGTGCCCTCGGTAAGCTGGAACTTCGTCTGGCGTGAGCCGATCGGCGTGTGCGGGCAGATTGTGCCGTGGAACTACCCGCTCCTGATGACCATCTGGAAGATCGCGCCCGCGCTGGCGGCTGGCAATACGGTTGTGCTCAAACCGGCATCCTACACGCCGCTGACGGCGCTCATGCTGACGCGGTTGATCCACGAGGCCGGGTTGCTGCCACGCGGCGTGCTGAATGTCGTGACCGGACCGGGGGCTGAGGTTGGCGACGCGCTGGCGCGGCATCCCGGCGTAGACAAAGTGTCATTTACTGGATCGACCGAAACCGGGCGCCACATCATGCGGCTGGCAAGCGACACGATCAAGCGCCTGACCCTCGAACTCGGCGGCAAGTCGCCGAGCCTGGTGATGCCCGACGCCGATCTCGAACTCGCCGTTGATGGCGTGCTGTTCGGCGTGTTCTTCAATGGCGGGCAGAGTTGCGAGGCGGGAACGCGCTGTCTGGTGCCGGAAAGCCTGCACGACGAGTTCCTTGAGCGCCTGGTGGCCCGCGCCCGCTCACTGCGGATCGGCGATCCGCTCGACCTGGAAACCGACCTGGGTCCGCTCGTCTCTGAAGCGCAATGCCGGATCGTTGAGGAGTACATCGAAGTCGGCAAGCAGGAAGGCGCCCGCCTGGTGACCGGCGGCAAACGTGCGCGCGTTCCCGGCTTCGAGCGCGGTCCGTTCATTGAGCCGACGATCTTTACCGGGGTGCTGAATGGTACGCGCCTGGCGCAGGAGGAGATCTTCGGTCCGGTGCTGGCGGTCATTCCGTACCGCACGGTGACCGAAGCCATCGAACTGGCGAATGCCAGCCGCTACGGACTCGGCGCCGCCGTCTGGTCGCGCGACCTGCAGGGCGCCATCGAGGTCGCCAAGCGCATCCGCACCGGCACCGTCTGGATCAACGACCATCACATCATTCTGCCGCGCGCGCCGTTCGGCGGCTACAAGCAGAGCGGCATCGGGCGCGAGCACGGCATTTACGGCCTGATGGCGTACACCGAACTGAAGCACATCCACGTCGATCTCATGCAGAAGCGCACCGGTCGTGTCTGGTGGGACGTGCTCATTCCGCAGCGCGAGGAGGGTTAGGGGTTAAGGGTTAAGGGTTAGGGGTTGAGGGTTAGAGGTTATGACTGCTTTCTGGGGCGTTTGAGGCGGAAAGGTTTCGCGCCTCGACGCCCTTTTATTGTTTGCGCGGTTCTTCTCAGGACTTCCGCAGGGTGTGAACGAATGGCGTCAACGAATAAACGAATGAGGCGTCGAGTAAACGAATAACGCGCCATTCGCTCATTCGCCGCTACATTCGTTGCCGCATTCGTTTCTTCGCTTCTCCATTCGTTGACCCATTCGCCTCTTCGTTGCCACATTCGCTTATTCGTTTCTCCATTCGTTGACTGCATTCGTTGCCGCATTCGCTTATTCGTTTCTCCATTCGTTGACTGCATTCGTTGCCACATTCGCTTATTCGTTTCTCCATTCGTTGACTGCATTCGTTGCCGCATTCGCTTATTCGTTTCTCC
>JANWXL010000221.1 GCA_025055265.1 Roseiflexus sp. | reverse complement strand
GCGCTGCTCAAGGTTCGTCAGCCGGGCACGCTCGTCATTGTGGTGTTCTTCGTCGGGTTGGTGCTGCTGATGATGTCGTGGGTGATGTTCGCCACCAACGTCATCGCAGGCGTGCTGGCGGAAGCGATTGCGCTGGCGGTGTTCCACTCCTATCAGCGCACCAACGCCGTGTTGCTGGCTGCGGGTCTGTACATGCCGCTGACGGCGCTGGTCAGTCTGGGGATCGGCACCGTGGTCGGAGGTCCCACGATTGCGCACTTCCTGGCGAATCCGTGGGTGTTTGTGCCGGTCCTGGGCGGCACGGCGCTGCTGAGTTTTACTGGCGCCTGGATGGGGTTGCGGCTGGGGCAGGAATTGCGGGTGGCGGGCGTGCTGCGCGCGTAAGCGGGTGACAAATGATCCAGCGAGTGTTTTTGCTGTCAGTGGCGCGACCGCTGCATCCGCTTCTCAGCGTCGCCTGTGCAGTGGTCGCGCTGACCTTCGGGTTGTTGCTAGGTAATGCGACTACGCTACTGCCGTTTGTGGCAGGACTGGCGTTACTGTTCATCACTGTCGGCTATGGCGCGCTGCTTGCCCGTGCTGCGCTGATCGTCGTTCCGCTGGCGGCGCTGATTGGCGCGCTGGCGGCGATGTTCGGCGGTGGCATAACTGGCGGTCTGATGACCTTTGGCAGGATCAGTCTGCTTGGCTTGACGACAGCGCTCGCCTGGACAATCGATCCGACGCAACTGGCGCGCGCGCTGCGACAGATTGGCGCGCCGCCGATTGTGGCGATCGGGTTGCTCATTACGGTGCGCTCGATCCCGACGCTGGTCGGTGAGGCGATGCGCATTCGTGACGCCATGCAGGTACGCGGGTTGTCGCTGCGGCACACGCCGCCACGCATCCTCTACCGCGCGCTGGTCGTGCCGCTCCTGATCCGGGTGCTGACCCTCGCCGAGAGCCTGGCGCTGGCGCTGGAGACACGCGCGTTCACCGGCGACCCGCGCGCGACGGTCTATCGACCGGTGGCGCTCCAGGGGCGCGACTATAGCGTGGCGGCTCTGCTGATGATGCTGGTTACTGGAGTTGCGAGTGTGCAATGGCTCTTCACCTGACCATGTCCGATCTCCGCTTCCGCTACGCAACCGCGCGTGAGTGGACGCTCAAAGGTCTGAGTCTCGATCTGCGCGGCGGTGAATTCGTCGTGCTTGCCGGTGCGAGCGGAGTTGGGAAATCGACATTGCTGAATTGCATCAACGGCAGCGCCGCGCTCGCTGGCGAGCTGCATGGGCGGATTACGCTCGACGGAACGCCGCTGATCGAGCAGCCGGTTGCGCAGATTGCCCGTCTCATCGGGACGGTCGCACAGGATGCCGAGGGTCAGATCGTGACGCTGCGCGTTGAGGATGAGATTGCGTTCGGGTGCGAAAATCTGGGCATGGCGCCTGAAGATATTCAGCGTCGGATTGATCGCTGTTGCATGCTGCTTGATCTTGACCCCGCACAGCCGACGGCGACTCTCTCCGGCGGCGGCCAGCAGCGCCTGATTGCCGCCGCGGCGCTGGCGATGAATCCGCGCGTGCTGTTGCTCGATGAGCCGCTTGCCAATCTCGACGCGGTCGGCGCTGCCCGCCTGCTCGGCGCCCTCCGCGATCTGGCGTCGCAGGGTGCGCTGGTGGTTGTCGCCGAGCACCGCCTCGATGTCGTTCTGCCGTATGCCACACGCCTGGTCTGGATCGAGGACGGGCGCGTGACGCTCGACCTGCCGCACGACGAGGCGCTGG
>JANWXL010000196.1 GCA_025055265.1 Roseiflexus sp. | reverse complement strand
GACACAGTGCATCAGCGTAAAGGAGGTGAGAACGCATGAAACGGCAGCTATCGACGTTGTACGCTGTCATAGACGACGCCATATGTCGGATGGCGGCGCGCGTGCAGACGTGGCGGCTCACGCAGGCTGAAGGTCAGGGATTGGTGGAGTATTCGCTTTTGCTGGCGCTCATCGTTCTGGTGGTCATTGGCATTGTTTCCGTTATGGGCAACACCGTCAGCGGTTTGTGGTATCAGCGTATTATTGATCGCTGGCCCTCATCGTAATCGGATATTATTCAAGATCGCGCAATTGTTTCCTTTGTTCTCCCGCGTCCGCGTCTTGCGGACGCTTTTTTGCACTCATCGTCCTACCACGGCGATCGCGGGGCGACGCGCACCGCACGCTCCGCCTGATACGTCACCAGACCCGCCGGTCCGCCGCGCACTTTGCGGACATGGCGCCGCCGCGCGATCTCGACATCAACGCTTACCGACGAGCGCAGACTGCTGTAGTAGGCTGCCAGCGCCGCCGCTTCCTCGATCGTGCGATCCGGAACGTCACGCCCTCCGGTTTTGATAATGACGTGCGCGCCAGGAGCGCCACGCACATGCAGCCAGAGATCGTCGGGCGCGCCGAGACGAAAGGTGACCTGCTCGTTCTGCTGCGCCGTTCGCCCGACATAGATCGTGAACCCATCGCTCGATTCAACGCGCAGCGGAGGCATGGGACGCGCCGGACGCTTTCGGGCGCGCTCTGCAGGCGCAGGTCCCAGGTATCCTTCGGCTTCCGCCTCGCGCGCAATCGCCTCGATCTCCTCGAACCGCTCTGCCAGGTCCAGCAGCGCCAGCGTTTCGTCGAGACCTGCCAGCCGCAACTCGACAGCGCGCAACCGCTCGGGGAGCCCCGCAAGCGCACTTTTGGCTTTGTCGTAGGCGCGAAACCGCTCCTGGGCGCATTCGACCGGCGACTTGCGCGGATCGAGAGTAATTGTGCGTCCCTCGACCTCCAGGTGATCCTGTCCCGGCGTCAGCGCGTGGAGAAAAGCGAAAATCATTTCCCCTTCCCAGCGCAGTCGATCAAGGTCGGCTGCACGCTGCAACTCGGCTTGAAGCGCCGAGCGCTGGCGTTCCAGGCGCTCGCGCGCGTCGTTCAGCCGTTCGCGCAGCGCGTCACGGCGCTGCTGGTGCGCCGTCAGCCGCTCACGCGCTGAATAGTACTCATCGAGTGCCGCGCTCATCGAGGGGCAAGGGCGCGCTCCTGGCAAATGCGTAATCTCATATGGCGCGAAGGCGATTGGACCACTCTCATCGACAACGATGTGCGGCGACCAGGGCATCTGCCACAACTGGCGCAGCGCGTCGGCAAGCGCGTCCCACGGCAGATCGGCGCCGGTTGGCACGAGTGTGCGCCCCATCACCCGATACACTGCCTCGCGCGCCGCAAGGGGCGACAACCCACGATACGCCGCCACGAGCGCACGCGCCAGATCAGGTTGACCATCTGGTACGGCGGCGCGCAGTTCAGCAGCCGTCGCCTGTCGGGGATCGCGTTTGGTCTGCGGCGGCGGCAATTCGTACGGTTCGCGCGGCAGCACCGGTCGGCGGCTCATGCGCGGCGTCACGTGCCGCGCTGCTGCCAGAATGATATTGTCGTCGCCAACCAGCACGATGTTGCTGCGCTGTTCCATGATTTCGACGATCAGCTCACAACGCAGCGTTTCTTCCTCCAGCGCCGCATCGTCCGACGGAGCGCCATCATCGTCGAGGGTCGCATCATCCTCATGATCAGAGTTGCGCGGGAGGGGACGTTTGGCTATACTTAGCAGCAGTACGCGCTCCAGATCAGGTTGCTCAACAGCAGTGATCCGGCCATGGTTGACATACTTGCGCAACAACAGCAAGAGCGGCGGCGTCGCATCCGTACCGCGTGAGAGGCGGATCGGACTGAGCTGGACGCGCGCAAATTGCGGATGGGCTGAAAGCAGCAGATAGAAGCGGCGACCGGCATAGATTTCGAGCGCGACGCTGAGCGCGCCAGGCAGCAACACGCGCTGAACACGCCCTCCCACAATGGAAGTGCGCAACTCATCGACAACGGCGGCAAGGGTCAGCGCATCGAAATACATTGCAATCCGCATTATAGCACGCAGCATTGGTAAAGGAGGAGTATGCCCGTCGCTGATCGCAATCCGTTACTCGACGGTCTGCCAGCATACCCGCTGTTGATCGTCATCTCTGGTCCGTCAGGCGTCGGAAAGGACTCCATCCTGAACCGGATGCGTGAACTGAAGGTGCCGTTTCACTTTGTCGTCACGGCGACTGATCGCCCCATGCGCGCCGGTGAACGCGACGGGTATGATTATCATTTTGTGACGACTGAGCGTTTCCGGGAGATGATCAGTCAGGGTGAGCTGATCGAATGGGCGCGGGTCTATGGCCACTACAAAGGCATTCCAGCGTCCGAGGTGCGTGATGCGCTGGCGTCGGGGCGTGATGTCGTATTGCGGATCGATGTGCAGGGCGCTGCTACCATCCGTCGGCTGGCGCCGGAAGCCGTGCTTATCTTTGTGGCGCCGGGAAGCATGGACGAACTCCGGGCGCGGCTCGAACAGCGCCGCACTGAGAGCAGCGCAGAGATCGACCGTCGCCTGAGCGTGGCGCAGCAGGAGATGGAAGCGCTCGATGCGTTCGATTATATTGTGCTGAACCGCGCCGACCGCCTGGACGACGCGGTTGCCCAGATCCAGGCGATTGTGGCAGCGGAAAAGTTGCGTGTGCATCCGCGACACGTCGTGCTGTAGCGCGGAATGCGACCATACTCTTGGAGAATGTATTATGGCATTGCTCGAACGATTGCAGAACGACCTGAAAACGGCGTTGAAGAGTGGTGATCGGTTGCGTGTGGATACGATCCGCATGGCGATTGACGCTCTGAAGAAAGCGCAAATGGCGCAGGTGAAAGCTGCGTTCGATGCGGCTGGCGGCGAGGCGGCGGATGCAGCCGCGCTCGCGGCAATTGATCGCGAGGCGGCGCTGACCGAAGCGGCGGAGCAGGAGGTCATCACCAAAGAAGTCAAACGCCGACGTGAAGCCGCTGACCTGTACCGCAAGGGTGGGCGAACCGATCTTGCCGAGAAAGAAGAAGCCGAGGCGGCCATCCTGCAGGCGTACCTGCCACAGCAACTCTCGGCGGAAGAATTGCGTCCCCTTGTCAAGGCGATTATCGATGAGATCGGCGCCGTCGGTCCTGCCGATATGGGCAGGGTCATGCCGGTGTTGATGCAGCGGCTCAAGGGACGCGCTGATGGTCGCCTGATCAATCAGGTGGCGCGCGATCTCCTGAGCCAGGCGCAGTGACCGGGCGCCAACGCGCGAAGGTTCGACGTCGCCATGAATATCAGACAGTGGTTCCATCGATCGGTCCGCACGGATCAGTCGCAGTCCGACGAACTGTCACATCAGTTGTCAGAACGCATGTGGCGGCGTCTGATAGCGGCGCTCAGTCTGGGGCTTGCCCTGGTCATCTGGCTGGCGTTGGCGTGGCAGCCGGTCATCGCCCCCGACCTGCAACTTGGGCGGCCAAGTCCGCGAGATATTCAGGCGGATCGAACCATCACCTACGTCAGTGAGTGGCGCACCGAACAGGAACGCGCTCGCGCTGAGAGCTCCGCCGATACGGTGGTCTACTCGCGCGACATGAGCATCCCCATTCAACAGCGCACGGAACTCAAGAACCTGTTGCAAACAATCACGCAGATCCGGGACGATCCGACGCTGACGAAAGCGCAGGAACGCGAACGCCTGACTAGCCTGCCAAACAGCACCCTGGTCATTTCGCCCGAACTGGCGAGCGCTATCGCGCACCAGACGGATGAGTCGTGGACGTTGATCAGCAACCTCTCACTGGAGTTGTACGATCGAGCGCTCAGCGAGAACCGATATATGCTCAACGATCAAAAGATTGCTGAACTGCGCTCGTTCTCGCTGCCGTACTGGGCCTCCCTTCAGGCGGAAACGCCGGAACAGGCGGAGTTGATTGCGCTCTTCAGCGGCTCGTTTCTGAAGGCGAACCAGTTTATTGACGAAGAGGCTACGCAACGTCGCAAACAGGAAGTCCGCAATGCCGTGCAACCGGTGACGGTTCGGATTCTCGAGGGCGAAAGCATCGTGCGTCAGGGAGATGTTGTAACCCCTGATGTGCTGGAAAAACTCGAAGCGCTGGGGGCGCTGCGCACAAAAACGAACTGGACAGCGCTGGGGGGCAGAGCGTTGCTGGCTTTGCTATTTGCTGGCGTGTTTGGCACATATGTTATCTTCGCGCAACGTGACATCCTGAAGGAAGTTCGACCGCTTCTGCTCGTTTTCGGTCTCGTGATGCTGGCAATCATCACAGCACGGCTGGTCGTGCCATTCGGCATCCAGTGGACGCAGGCATTCCCGCTGGCGATGATCGCCATGCTACTGGCGGCGCTCTTCAATATCGGCTTGTCGCTCATGAGCGTGGGGTTGCTCAGCGCAGTCATTGCCAGTCTGAGCGACAATCAACTGGCGACGGCAATCACCCTCTTCGCAGGGGGGATCGCCGGGGCGTTTCTGATAGGACGCGGGGAACGCTCGCTCCTGTTCTTTATCAGCGGCATGGCGGTATTCTTAGTAACGGCGGCTGCGCAATTCACCTTTCACCTGATCACTGGGGCGCTGCCTGTGTTCGATCAGGCGCTGACCATCCTGGCGGTAAGCGGCGTCAATGGCGCGCTCTCAGCAATTCTGGCGCTTGGTCTCTACAACCTTGCCGGTCAACTGGCCGGGATTGTCACACCGCTCCGGTTGATGGAACTGGCGCATCCAGCGCAACCGCTGTTGCGCCGCCTGATCCGGGAAGCGCCCGGCACCTACTACCACAGCGTCGCAGTCGGCAATCTTGCAGAGAGTGCGGCAGAGGCAATCGGCGCCGATGCCCTCCTGCTGCGCGTCGCGTCGTATTATCACGATATTGGCAAGACGATCCGCCCGTTCTTCTTCACCGATAACCAGAGCGACCGCGAGAATGTCCACGATGATCTCGACCCGCTGACTAGCGCGCAGATCATCGCCGACCACGTGCGCGAAGGGCGGAAAATGGCGATTGCTGCGGGCCTGCCGTCGCAGATTGTCGATTTCATCACCACGCACCACGGCACCAGTGTGATCAAGTATTTCTACCAGCGCGCCCTCCAGCAACACGATACGGTTAATATAGAGGATTATCGCTATCCTGGTCCGCGCCCGCGCACGCGTGAACAGGGTATCATGATGCTCGCCGATGCAGTCGAGGCGACGGTGCGCTCGAAGTTCCAGGCCGGCTGCGTCATCTCCAGCCGCGAGGCGAATAATGGCGATGTCCGGCTGCGTGAAAATGGCAAAACGCTCGAAGAATTGGTGACGGCGATCATTGAGGAACGGGTGCGCAGCGGGCAACTCGATGAATGTCCGTTGACGCTGCACGATCTGGCGCGCATCCGTCAGGCGTTCATTACAACTCTGCAGGGCATTTACCACCCGCGCGTTGATTATACGCCGGGAAAACCCGTAACCTGAGCGCGTCAACAGGGGTTCTCCTTAATCATGGATGATACGGAAATTCTGGTCGATGTTCAGGTTGTGCCGCAATATGCCGGGTCGGTTGATGTTGCGCTCGTCGAGCGCGCCGTTGAGCAAACGCTGCGCGCCGAACAGGTCGCCGGTCCGGTAGAGATCAGCATCCTGATCACCGATGATGCCGAACTGCAACGGCTGAATCAGACGTACCGCGGCGTTGATGCGCCAACTGATGTGCTGTCGTTTGCCGAGGCGGACGATAGCAGTTCGTTTGTGCGCCCTCCTGATGCGCCGCGTTATCTGGGGGACATCGCTGTTTCCTGGGATCGGGTCGTCGCCCAGGCGGTGGAGTATGGTCATTCGCGTGAACGCGAACTTGCATTTCTCGTCGTTCATGGCATTCTGCATCTATTAGGCTATGACCATGAACGTGGTCCGGTTGATGAAGCCAGCATGCGCGCACGCGAGGAAGCGATCCTCGGTGCGCTTGGTTTGAGCCGTGAGGGGTGATCATGGCGACCAATCATCAGTCTCCAGCAACAGATCATCAGATCGTCGCCGGGCATCGCACGACCGGTATGCCGCGTATGCGCACCATGTCGGCGCCGCGCCATCGGCCTGTTCGCTGGATACAGCAGCGTCTGCGTTCGTTTCCCTTCGCATTTGCAGGGATTGGTCACCTGTTGCGCACGCAGGGAAATGCGCAGATCCACGTGGCGGCTGGAAGCGTTGCCGTTGCGCTTGGCTTTCTGTTCAACATAGATCGTGGTGAATGGCTGGCGCTGGCGCTGACCATCACCCTGGTGCTGGCAGCCGAGGGGGTAAACACGGCAGTGGAGGCGGTGGTCGATCTGGTGACGCCTGGTTTCCATCCGCTCGCCAAGATCGCCAAAGATGTGGCTGCCGGCACAGTGCTGCTCACTGCCATAGGCGCAGTCGCTGTCGGCCTGATCGTCTTCCTGCCGCGCCTCTGGGCGCTCGTCGCGCCATGGTTCTATGGCGCGATCTGAAGCGCTGGCATGAAGATTCTGCTGCTCTCGCCCTATCCGCCCTATCCGCCACGCGGCGGCGGCGTGATGCGCATCTACCAGATCCTTCGCGGTCTGGCGCAGCGTCATACCCTGACGTGTCTCACCTTCGCGCCTGATGCTGCGGCGGAAGCGGCGCTGGCGCCGCTCCGCAGCCTGTGCCGGGTCGTTACCGTGCGCGGACCGGCGCCGCGTTCCGCGCTGCGCCGCGCCTGGACGACCTTCGCATCGCCGCTTCCCGACATGGCGCTACGCAACGCGTCACCCGCTTTCCACGCCGCACTGCACGATCTGGTCGCCCGTGAACGGTTCGATGTCGTGCAGGCGGAAAGCATCGAGATGGCGCCGTATCTGATGAGTCTGTCGTCTATCGATGGGGCGTCCTCAGCCAACCGTCCCTGGCTGGTCCTTGACCAGTTCAATGCCGAATATGTGCTGCAAAAACGCGCGGCGCTCACTGATCTGCGCGCCGCGCTCACATTCTCCAATCCCGTGCGACGCGGCGCTGGCGGCGTGTATTCCCTGATCCAGTGGGTGAAACTGGCGCGCTACGAGCGAGCCGTGATGCAGACGTGTGATGTGACGATTGTGGTATCTGAGGAGGACCGCATGGCGCTGGAACGGATCGGCGGAACGCGGTTTGTGGTTGCGCCGAATGGAGTGGATACGGCTTTCTTCAGCCGCGCTGCGCTTGCGCACGAACATCGTGCGCCGCTCTCTTTCGCCGTTCCCACGCTTGTGTTCAGCGGCACGCTCGATTTTCGCCCTAATGTCGATGCGCTCGCCTGGTTCGTCGATGCCGTTTTGCCGCAGATCCATGATCGCCGGTCTGATGTTTGCCTGCTGGCGGTCGGGAAACGGCCCGCTCTGGCGTTACGTCGTCTTGCCGAACAGGGACGCCTCACGCTCACCGGCGAGGTGGCGGATGTGCGTCCCTATCTGGCAGGCGCCACGGTCTATATTGTGCCCATGCGCATTGGCGGCGGCATCCGCCTGAAGGTGCTCGAGGCACTCGCTATGGAAGCGCCGGTTGTCAGCACGTCGCTCGGCGTTGAGGGCATCGGCGGGCTGCGCGACGGCGTACACTGTCTGCTGGCAGACGCGCCGCAGCAGTTTGCCGGGTCCATCCTGCGCCTGCTGGACGACCCGGCGACCAGACGCACCCTTGGTGCAAAGGGACGAGAACTGGCGTGCGCAGGGTACGATTGGGAGACGATCATCCCGCGCCTGGAAGCAGCCTACCACTAGGAGATCTACCACGCGGGCACAAGGTTTCCCTGCGCATCACGCACATACGGCGCCCACGCCAGTCCGACAAAACGGAGCGTCACATCACCCTGGCGCGGCGTGATGGCGATGCTCTCCAGCGGCGCCGTCAACGCATCGAAGCCGGTGTCGATCCGCGCAATCTCGCTCTGCAACTCTGCCTCGAGTTCCGCCAGTTGTCGCTCAACAGACGCCACATCAGCCTCGGCGCGCTGGACGTCGGCAGCCTCGCGTTGCATCCGCCCGACGCTCGATCCGATTGAACCGCCGCGCACTCTGCGCCCCATAAGCGCGCCCAGCAACGTCGAACCAACCGATGCGGCGGCGCTCAACTGCTGCTGCTGCTGTTGCGCCTTCTCGCGCGCCAGCGTCGCCTGGGCGCGCGCCAGACGGTCGCGCAGCGTTGCCATACGTGTGGCGTATTTGCGGCGCAGCGCCTCAACCTGCTCATCCCGCTGCTCGCGCGCACGCTGTTGCAACCGGATGCGGAAATCGCGCTCACTCTCGCCAGGACGAGACACTTCTTTGAACGCCGGATACTGGAAGAGACGCAGTTCCTGGCTCGTGCGCAACCAGCGAACAAACGTCTTCGCCCATTCATCATAACTTTTCGGGCGTCGCGCTGCCTCGGGAAGCGCGCCATACGTTGCGCCCGCCACGCCCGATCGCTGCAACTGATCAATTGCCACGCGCAATTCCTGTCCCTCGCTCCACTCGACAGCCACCGGACCGTCGCTGATCGGCGCGAGGTACGCCACCCGGCGGGCTTCCTGGACGCCAAACTTCGCATTGGCAAACGTAACGTCGGCGGCGCCAATCGCATACGGCAGATAGAGAGGGCTCGTCACCCCCGGGCGAGCCGGAATCCAGTACTGCGGCGTCTCGGCGGGCAACACCGGCGGACCTTCTGCGGGCGTCGCACCGGGCGCTGGCGCTGACGGTGCGGCGACGGGTGCGGCAGAGGGTGCAGACACTACACGTGACGCCATCAGCGTCCGAATCTGATCGCGCGTCAGCGGACCAGCGAGGTACGACATCACCCAGCGGGTGGTGAAAACCACTGGTTCGTCCTCGTGAACATTCCGCATCAGGAAAATGCGTTTGCCCAGCCCCGCCAGCACCCGGTCCATCGCCTGGCGATCAAACGCGCCGCCAGCCGCAGCGCCTTCGAGCCCCTCCATCACGCGCAGTTTGTCGCGCTCGGTCTGAAGTCGCCCGATGAACCACGTGCCGATGTTCGACAGTCCTTTGTAATCGAGATCGACCGGATTCTGGGTTGCAAGCGTCAAACCTAGCCCAAATGCGCGCGCCTGCTTGAGAAGTGTCAGTAGCAGCGGCTTGGAGGGCGGATTCGCCAGTGGCGGCATATAGCCGAACAACTCATCCATGTAGAGGATTGCACGCAGGCTGCTCGTGCCAGGCTGGGCGCGCATCCAGCTCAGGACATCGCCAAGCAGCATTGTCACGAAAAACATCCGCTCGCGATCGCCAAGGTGCGCAATTGATAGAATGGCAACGCGCGGCTTCCCCGTTTCGGTATAGAGCAGGCGCCCGACATCGAGCGGATCGCCCTGCAGCCAGACATTGAAGCCAGGCGAGGCGAGCAGCGTATTGAGCCGCATCCCGAGTGCGAATCGCTCTTTTGCCGGGAAGAACGACTCGATGTCCATCACGCCGATGCTACGGAAGGGAGGATCGGTGATTGCGCGAATGAGACCGGCAATATCAAGTTCCTGCTCTCGATCCCAGGCGTGCTGGAGAATGGTCGCAATCAGCACATGTTCACGGCTTGTCAGCGGATCGGCATCGATCCCCAGCAACCCGAGCACACTGCTGGCTGTCGCCTGAATGCGCTCGCGGTACGCCTCGCTATCCTCGCGGAGCGCCGACGGCGGAGCGGCGAAGGATCGCAGCACCGAGATCGGCAAGCCAGCCGTGCTGCCCGGCGTATAGATCGCCATATCCACCGTCTCACGCAGGCGGCGGATGCGCTCGCCGCTCTGCCCCCACTCCGCAAGTCCCTGGCGCCATGTATTCGCAGTGCGTTCAGCGAATGCCTCGACGCTCATCCCTTTTGCCGCCGCTTCCTCCGCATTGATCCAGGGGCGAAAATCTTCTGGACGGAGTTCGGGAAAGGTGAGCATCAGGTTCGTCAGATCACCCTTTGGATCAATGGCGATGACCGGAATGCGGTCAATTGCCGCTTCTTCAATCAATGCAATGCCCAGACCGGTTTTTCCGCTGCCGGTCATGCCGATGATCATCGCGTGAGTCGTCAGATCTTTCGCATCGTACAGGATCAGATCCTCGCCGCGTTTTCCCTGTTCGAGGTCATACGACTTGCCGAGATAGAACAACCCCAGTTTCTCATAATCGCTCATGGCGCTTCCCTCCTGAAGCCGAAACTATGCACTGTTCAGGGTACCACAGCAAACAGACATGCGCTGCAGGCGTATCGCTATCGTTGATCGTGCGGTTGAGAGAGTGAAGCGGCAGACAGGCGCCATTGCCCGCGCGTGATCTGCACAGCACAGGTGATCCGTCGTGCCCCCATACTCGCGCCGTCATCGCGCAATTCCGCTCTGGCTGGTTCTGCTGGCATTGCTGGGTCTGTACGCGACGTATGCTCTGATCCGCACCCTGTCGCATCCGCTCCCCGTCGAACCGCCGCAAACGAGCGACAGCGCGATCAACCGACAGATACAGGTCTTTTTCACCACGCCGACGTTACGTTACCCGGACCTGCCAAACCGCCGTGCGACGCCGCCAATGCTGCGCGATCTGATCAACGATGTATCCCGCGCCCGCACGTCAATCGATGTGGCGGCGTTCGATCTCGACCTGGCGCAACTCGTTGATGCACTGATAGCCGCGAAGCGACGCGGCGTGAACGTGCGCGCGGTTATCGACAGTGAGAACCTCAGCGATCCGTCTGTCGCAATGCTAACCGGACGCATGCAGGATCGGCGGATTCCGGTCGTTTTTGACCGTCGTGCGCCGTTCATGCACAACAAATTCGTGGTGATCGACGGTACAATTGTCTGGACCGGTTCGTGGAATCTGACCGAAAACTGCACCTTTCGCAACAATAATAACGCGCTTCGGATCGAGAGTCGCCAGATTGCTGCCGCTTATCGCCGGGAATTCGAGCAAATGCATACAGGGCGTTTCGGGACCGCCAAACGCAGCGACACGCTGCGGATCGAGACACAAGCCAGCAATGGAAGGATTGATGTCTACTTTTCACCACAAGATAAGGCGCTCCCGTTTATTCTCGAACAGATTGATCACGCACGCAGCAGCATTGTCTTCATGGCGTTTTCGTTCACCTCAGCGCCGATTGCTGATGCCCTGATCGATGCAATAGAGCGTGGTGTTCGCGTTGAAGGAGTTATCGAGAAACGCAACGCCGTCGGAACCGGATCGGTTTTCGCACAATTACGAATGAATGGGGTGGACATACTGGAAGATGGCAACTGTTACATTATGCACCACAAGGTGATGATTATTGATGATAAGGTTGTGATCACTGGTTCATACAACTTTACTGACAATGCAGAAAACGCCAACGACGAGAACCTGGCGATCATACGTGATACGACAATCGCCAGGCTCTTTCAACATGAGTACACCAATATTCGACAACAGGCGCTCGAACCGACACGCTGCAACTGAGGCGCCGCGCTATGCCGGTTGTTTGCGTGGTCGTCCCGGTCTTCGACGCGGCGGCTCGCCCTCCGTGGAGTTCGACGATACAGGAGCGGGCGCCGGTTCAGGTTCAGGTCGAGGTTCGACGATCTTGAACGGAATGATACTTCCCCGCGTGCGGAAGAAGAGGATGTCGAAGCCGCGTCGTTTTGCTGCGGCACGGAGACGATTACGCACCGTTGTACGCTTGTCGTCCGGTTCAAGTTCTACTTCACCATAATCGCCAATCTCATAATCCTCCAGAAACCGGTCGTACTCCGCAGCAATTCGCGTCCGCATACCTTTGCCTTTGTTTTCGAGGAGGAATATCTCCTCTTTGGTCAGCTTGCGCACTTTGGGCATCTCGGTTTCCTTTCGTTATGCAGAGGAGATTAAGATACTTTCGACGCACCATCAGCAGGATTAAGGCGGAGAGAACTTTCTTGTGTTCTTATTCCTTATTGTATCGCACTCTTTTGTTTCGTGCAAGCGGTTTTATCCTTACCGCGAGATGCTTTTCACACCTGTTCGAAGACGCCGGTTTCGAAGGCAAGGACTCTCTTGTTCAGAACGATTACGAGATAGGCGACTGATCGCTCACAGTGCGCAGGCAAGACTTATGACACTCCTGCCACATAGAGCGACAGAGTTGCATTGGATAAACGATCCCTGCAGACATCCCCATTCCGAATGTTCTGGCGCGTCTGGTATAATGCTGCAGTACGTGTGATGTTGCGCCGATCACCGTGATGATTATTGGAGCAATTGGACGCCTTCCAGAAAGTTATTGTCATGGGATCTTCTGAACTTGCCGCCATTGATCAAGCGCGTTCACGCAGGACGCATATTCTGGCAATAGTCGCCGCCGCACTGCTCGGAATTGCATTGGTCATTGCAGTTCCCACTGCCAGCGATTGGTGGAAAGCCGTCGTTCTTGGCGTTGTCGAAGGGCTGACCGAATTTCTCCCCATCTCATCGACGGGGCACCTGTTGATTGTCTCCAGCCTGATCGATTTCGAGGGCAGTCTGGGAGGCACATTCGAGATCTTTATCCAGCTCGGCGCGGTCATTGCCGTCGTCGGGTATTATGCGGCCGACCTGGTGCATCAGGCGCGTCAGGCGCCGCGCGATCCGCAAACGCGGCGGTTCTGGCTGGCCATCGGCATTGCGTTCGTTCCTGCAGCAGTTATCGGCCTGGCGCTGCATGACTGGATCAAGACGGTGCTGTTTTCGCCGACGGTCATCGGCGCTGCGTTGATCACCGGCGGCGTGGTCCTGATACTCGTTGAGCGACTTCCCCAGCGCACTGCCACGACCCACGACGCCACCCGGCTATCGCTCCGTCAGGCGATCGGTATCGGCATCGCACAGACGCTGGCGCTGACCCCGGGCGTCTCGCGGTCGGCGGCGTCGATCATTGGCGGGATGCTCGTCGGGCTGGACCGCCGCGCGGCGACGACCTTTTCGTTCTACCTGGCGATTCCGACGCTTGGCGCGGCAACGATCGTTGATCTGCTGACCAGTCTCGACCAGGTGACGCCTGATGATATAGGTCGCCTCTTTCTGGGGTTGGTGGTATCTTTGATCGTCGCGTGGCTGAGCATTGGCTGGTTGCTGCGCTATGTCGCCAGTCATAGTTTTGTCGCCTTTGGCGTCTACCGTATCATTGCCGGGTCCATTGTCCTGGCGCTGGTCGCTCTGGGCCGGTTATAATAGTTGCTCGTGCGAACGACCATTAGACGGAGAGGAGAGAGCGCAATGCCGCCTGTCTCTCGTAACACGCCATCCCGCCGCGCTCAGGCGCGTGAACGCCTTCTTGCAGCGCTTGCCGGAGGTGCGGCGCTGGCTGACCCTGATACGCTCGCGCTCAAGATTGATCAACTGCTGGCGGATGTATTCGAGGACGAACCCTCACTGCAACCGCAACCTGCGCTGATCGATCAGGGGGATGAAGATAGCCGCGTCGTCGTCACCGGCATGGGTGTCGTGACACCGTTGGGCAACAACCTGGAGACGTTCTGGCAGGGGCTTGCGGAAGGACGGAGCGGCGTCGGTCCGGTCACGCTCTGCGATCCCGGCGATGCAACGACGACTATTGCCGCCGAGGTGCGCAATTTTGATGCGCGCGATTATATGGACGCCAAAGAGGCGCGGCGCGTCTCACGCGGCACGCAGTTTGCCATCGCTGCAGCGCGCATGGCGCTTGATGACGCCCGTCTGACGATTGACGACAGCAATCGGTACGATACCGGCGCATTGATCGCCTGTGGCAGCACCTCGCCGCCCGACACCGAGGCTGCCGCTAAAATCCTCTTCGATCGCGGCGCGGCGCGGATCAGTCCGTTCTACATTACCAGCGCGCTTCCCAACATGCCATCGTGTCAGGTCGCCATCCAGCTCGGATTGATGGGATATAACACTACCATCGCCACCGCCTGCGCCGCAAGCGCGCAGGCAATCGGCGAAGCGGCAGAGGTCATCCGCCGCGGCGATGCGACGATTATGCTGGCAGGCGGCACCGAAGCGCCGATCTGCCGCCTGACCCTTGCCAGTTTTGGCGCCATTCGCGCGCTCTCGACGCGCAACCACGATCCGGCTGGCGCCTCCCGTCCGTTCGACGCCGAACGGGATGGGTTCGTCCTGGGCGAAGGCGCGGGCGTGCTGGTGCTCGAGTCGCTTTCCCATGCCCGTCGCCGCGGCGCCCGCATCTATGCCGAGATTATCGGCTATGCGTCAACGTGCGATGCGCATCACGTCACGGCGCCGCATCCGACTGGCGACGGCGCAGCTCGCGCGATTGTGCGCGCGCTGGCCCGGGCGCGAATCACGCCGCAGCAGGTCGATTACATCAATGCCCACGCAACCGGCACGCCGACCGGGGATGTCGCCGAAACGCTGGCGATCAAGACGGCCTTTGGCGAGTACGCCGCCAGCGTGCCGATCAGCGCCACCAAGTCGATGATCGGGCATCTGACCAGCGCTGCTGGCGTGGTGGAGGCGGCGGCAACGATCCTTGCCATGCAGCATCAGTTCATTCCGCCGACGATCAATTTGACGACGCCTGATCCACAGTGCGATCTCGATTATGTGCCGCTGCGCGGACGACCGGCAGCCATTCGAGTCGCCATGTCGAACTCGTTCGGGTTCGGCGGAATCAACAGCGTACTGGTGTTGCGGCGCGGCGATCTCAGCCAGTAAGTGCGAATGAGCGCGGATTGTACTAAGCCGCAATTGCCGGCGCAGACAACAGGTTGCGGACGTATTCGATCAGCGCATCCAGGTCGAACGGCTTATCGACGTAATCGACACAGCCAATAGCCTGCGCCCAGGATCGCTTGATAAGGGTGGTGTAGACGGTGGCGCCAAGGATGGGAACGGCTGCAATTTCCGGCAGGGTGCGCAGTTGACGCACGGTTTCCCAGGCGTGTTGACCGGGGAGTGAGAGCGAACAGAGGATCAGATCAGGTCGTATGCCGGAGAAAACGTGGTCCACAGCATTTGATGGCGCGGCTTCAACAACGTGATAGCCGGAGAAGCGCAGTAGACGGGCAAGAATATCGCGGTGATCGGCAGCTTCGTCGACGATAAGAATGGTGCGGCGCGCCATACAATCCTCATAGTTCACAGCCTTTCTACCAGAATATAATCGGTTGTATCCGAAAAAAGATACGGCTTATCAAACAATGATCGAATTGTCAGACAACTGGGGCATCATCGGGCATGAATGGGCAGTTGAGTTTCTACGGCGCTCAATTGCCAGCAACCGTCTTGCGCATGCGTATCTCTTTGGAGGTCCAGAAGGAGTGGGAAAGGCGTTGCTGGCGCTCCGACTCGCGCAGGCGCTCAACTGTGAGCGGGCAGGCGTCGATCCATGCCTGCGCTGCCGGGCATGTCAGCGCATTGAGCGCGGCAATCACCCTGATGTTCGCATTGCGGGCATGGCGACGCAGGCGGCTGGCGCAAAAGCCGAC
>JANWXL010000191.1 GCA_025055265.1 Roseiflexus sp. | reverse complement strand
GAGTACAATGCAGCGCCCGATCAGTACTTCACCAGCGTCAGCGAACTGACGACGAAGGTGACGTTGCGTGCGCTCAATGCAACCGAAATCATTCGCGCCCGCGATCTGACCGACGCCGGTCTGTCGTTCCAGGTGCCGCAGCCCGAGGCGCCCGACGCGCCGCGCAACAAAGTGTTTCCGCTCGAAGTCGGCAACCTGAGCGGCGTCGCCGATCAGATCCGCCCGGGCGATTCGGTTGATCTGGTGATGACCTACGAAATTCGCCGATTGATCATTCGACCATCGCTGACGCTCGACCCGGAAACAGGGCAACTGGTGGTTACGCCGGTCGAAGAAACCCTGGTCGATCGGGTGACAAAGACGATGGTGCAGAATGTGCAGGTGCTGCGCGTCCTGAAACCTGTCGTCCCGCAGGATACGGGCACGCCGACGCCAGCCGGAGCGCAGGGTCAGCCAGCGCCGCCGCCCTCCGGCACCCAGCAACAGGCTGACACCTACGTGCCGGGGGCGCAGTGGATTATCCTGCTGGCAATGACCGATCAGGAAGCCGAGATTGTCAAGTTCACGCTCGACCAGCAGGATCCCAAGCCGCAGATCACTCTGGTGCTGCGCGGACGCGACGATGGCGCAATCGAGGAGACCACCGGCATCACGCTGCGCCTGCTGACCAGCCGCTACGGGTTGCCGTTGCCCGAGCCGCTGCAACCACTGGCGCTGGCGCCGGAAGAAATCACGCCAGGACCAGCGCGCCCGACGTCGACTCCGCTTCCGCAGCCATGACCGCCTGCACTACGGCGCATAACGCGGTATAATACGAGGGATAGTTCTGGGTACGCCTCAGTACCGGAGAGTGGTGCAATACGCAGAGCGATTGACCGCGCGTACAACTGAGAGGGAGCCATGGCAGGAGGACCGCGAACCCCCGACGCCGCAGGTCCGGCAAAAATTCGGGTGATGATCGTCGACGACATTGCTGAAACACGTGATAACCTCGAAAAACTCCTCTTCTTCGAAAAAGATATCGAGGTCGTCGCCAAAGCCTCGACCGGGCGCGAGGCGCTGGCGCTCGCCAAGCAGCACCGTCCCGACGTTGTGTTGATGGACATCAACATGCCGGACATGGACGGCATTGCCGCGACCGAAGCGCTGTTGAGCCAGGTGCCTGAGGCGCAGGTCATTATGATGAGCGTCCAGGGAGAGCAGGATTACCTGCGCCGCGCGATGCTCGCTGGCGCGCGCGAATTCCTGCCGAAGCCCATCGGAGCGGAAGAACTCTACAGCGCCATCCGTCA
>JANWXL010000183.1 GCA_025055265.1 Roseiflexus sp. | reverse complement strand
CGAATCCCAGGCGCATCAGGGCGCTTCTATCCATTTGCCCCTGGCCTGGCTGAAACGCAGCTTGAGCGTGGACCCGGCGGTGAGCACCCGCGGCCCGGAGAGTTCGTATGAAGCGCTCACTGCGGGCAGGCTGATCGTTCCCGCCTCGACGCTCATGGTGGTCTCCTGGCCATCGGGATAGGCAGCGGTCTCGATGTTCAGGCCGCTCACATTGCCAGCCAGCGACACCACCCAGCTCTGTTCAAACAGCGGTCGCAGATAGCCGTTGTTGCCGTAGAGCGCTGCGCCGCCCTGACCATCGCGGATCTCGATGTCTTGATAGCGATTGTTGCGGAACAAGGGCCGTTCGCCGCCGAACGCCCCGGTCTGCTCGGGACCGCGCATGTTGATGAAGGTGTTGTTCTCGACTACCACGCCCTGATAGTTGCCGCAGCAGTAGAACACTGCCGTAGCTGCAGACCTGTTGGGTTGGGGATTGCGGAACGTGTTGCCCCGCACCGCGATATTGCGATCAGTGCCGAAGAAATAAGCCAGATAGCCGCCGCCCTCCAGCGTGTTGTTCTCGAAGGTGATGTTCTGGTTCTCGGGCCTGCCGCCGGGCAATGGATTGGGAGCATAGCCGGTGAAGATCCCGCCGCACCCAACGAAGGTATTGTTGCGAATCTGCACCGGTCCCCCGACCCCGCCGCCAAAGTAGAACGTCGCACCGCCGCAGTTTTCGAACCGGTTGTTCTCGAAGGTATAGGGCTGGACACCGCCGTCGCCCTGACCCAGCGCGATGGCGCCGTCCTCAGTCGCGTCCTTGAAGGTGTTGTTGCGGAAGACGCCGGACTTGCCTGCAAAGTGCGCTCCAATCTCGATCCAGAAGCGGCTCTTGCCGAAGTAGGAGTTCTCCACACTCAACACGCCGGTCATGTTGAAGGTGCTGGCGTTGGTGTCCTCGGAGCGGATGCCGCGCACGGTTACCCGACCGAGGCCCATGCCGCCGGCATAGATGACCTCTCCGCGATAGGAATGCACCCAGACGCGCTCCAGGGTCACCTGATCCACGTTGTCATCGGCAGCCAGAACGATCCCTTTGTGGGTGATGTCCCAGCCGTCGCCGGTGGCGGGATCGGCGGGCCAGCCGAAATTGCCGGTGAACCCGGCGCCGCCGTCCAGCTCGAAGTCGCGCAAGGTGATGTTCCGGCGCGGCGAACCATCCTGGGCGCCCAGGATCCACAAGCCAGCGCCGCGCACCACGCTGCCGTTGATGACCGAATACTCGCTGCGGGTGCGCAGCCGGGTGCCGCCTCTGCTACCGTCCATGCCTGCGCCCCACAGCGTGATGTTGTCGGCGTTGATGACCACCGCAGCAACCGGGTAGGTGCGCAAGTCGGCGGGCGCCAGGTGATACGTGCCCGGCGGCAGGCAGATTGTTCCGCCGCCCGCCCTGCCAACTTCGGCAATGGCCCGGTTGATCGTCGCGGTGTTGGCTGCGATCGTCGTTGCGTCGTTCCTGTCAGGTGTGAAGGGACCAAACTCGCTCACGGCTCGAGCTCCGGCAGAAGACATGCAGTTTTGCGAAGCCAGCGGGGTAGACGTCGGCGTAAGGGTCGGCGAAGTGGGCGTTGATGTGGGCGTGAGTGTTCGTGTAAAAGTTGGCGAGATGGACGTCGGTGGGGGTGTGGGCAAGGCGCCTCTGCCGCGAACGACCAGCGGCAGAAACGCCTGCGGTTGCGATGTAGCGGCTGCCGATGAAGATGCGCCCTGGATCCGGCCGCTATTCTCCAGAGCAACGATCTGCGGCGCGACCAGGGCTGCTGCCAACACACCTGCTGATGCGAATGCTGCGAAGAACTTGTCGAACATGGCGCCTCAGATTCATTTCTGTCCGGCACACGCAGCCCGGTCATTTCGTGGACGATCTGCGGGGATGGTTCTATGCTGCAACCTGTTCGATCTGTCCGGCGCGGGATAGCTCTTCAACCAGTTATCACCCGTCACGCCTTGCTCATCACTCGTCACTCGTCACTGACTGATCGCCTTCCTGACAAGTCGTGACTGCACTCCCGGCATGCCGGTCGCGTTCATCATAGTGCGACG
>JANWXL010000144.1 GCA_025055265.1 Roseiflexus sp. | reverse complement strand
ATCTCTTCCATCGTCGGCAGGTTCTCCGGTCGTTCCCAGATGAGGTTGGCAAACGCGGCGCCGCGTGCGGCAACGACCGCGTTGATGAATGCCTCGCCCTGCTGATACTGCGCCAGTTTCAGATCCATGCCGGTGATGCGGTTGAACGCCTCTTCGATCAGCGGACGGCGCAACTGGCGCTGGCGCACGCGCGCTTCGATGTACTCATAGCTGGGAAGCAACTGCGCGCCGATAACGTTCATGATATGGTTGGAGTATCCCTCCACCACCGACATAAGCGCCTGCATTCGGGTAAAAATCTCCTGCTGCTCAGGCGTCAGCATCAGCTCAATCCAGTGTCGATCAATCGGCTCCCCCTGCAACAGGCGCTCGATCAATCGCACGATGCCGACGCTGAGCATGGCTGCCTGATCGTTCACCCGACTGATAAACTGGCGCAGCAAGTCCTGGAAATACTCGCGCACCCACGGAAACGCCTCGAACTCGAAAACATGGGTGGTCTCGTGGAGTGCGATCCACATACGGAAGTCATCGCCGTTGAGACCGAGCTGCGCACAGATGCGCGCGATATTCGGCTCAACGAAGTAGAGCGCGCCGCGCAGGTTAGGATCGGACGACAGCAGCCCAAGATCGTACTGCCCAAGCACGCGCCGCGCCAGGAAGCCGATCAAGGCGCCCATCTGCATGCCGATCAACTGGCTATTGATCTGCCCGATCAGCACGCCCACCATCCCCTGACACGCGCTTACTTCCTCGTACAACTCTTCCAGCGGCGCAAACAGCGATTGAAACGCCGAGAGATTCGCTTCAATCCATTCTTCCCGATCAAACACATAGATTCGCTCGATCGGTCGGGGCAGTTGCACTCCCATGTAGGCGGCAATCAACGGCTCGCTGCGCTGGACCATGCGGCGGTACTGTTCCTGGCGCGCCGCGCGGTCAATCACCGGCGCCAGGTATGACTGCGATACCGCCACACCGACATTGCGCGCCTGAAGCCAGTCGATCATGCGTGGGCGCGGCATGCCGCTCGCGGCGCGGTTGACCAGGTAGCGCGCGCCTGCGCCAGCGATAAAAGCAAGTACCAGGACAGCACCAAGGCGGCGCGTTATACGTGTGTTATTCAGAGGCACAGTTCACTATCCTATCACTCGGTGAAAGCTGGCGGCTTCTGCCCGCGCCGTTCGGCTGCAGAGCGCACCATTTCCTTCAAATCCTCATCAGTGATCAGAAATGTCTCGTAACTTGACGACCCGATTCCTTTCCGCTCGCGCACACGCCCCTGCAAGACCAGCCCATCCTCAATCTCAATGATGCGCACATCTGTGTACCCGTGCTCGTCGATGAACAGACCAATCGTACGCAGCACGTCCTGATAGTCAGTTTTCTCAAGCCCGCGGAACAATTTCATCCCAGCCACCTCCCCCTATGCGGCGGCTCCGTTTTGCGCTGATCGCGCATCTGCTGAATAATGTGGCGCAGTTCTTCGTGTGAGAGCACAAAATCGGCTGCAACGCGAATGAACCCCTGTGCCGTACTTTGATACGTAACGCCTGAGATGATCCATCCGCGGTCAAACTCGAGAATAGCAACTTCGTTGAGGTGCTGCTGCTGGATGAATTGCCCAAGCGAACGGAGCAACTCTGGATAATCGATGCGTTCGTATTGCATCGTTGTAGTTACTCCTGCACTATCCCCGCTCGCAAAACGATAGGGACGTAAAGACCCTGACCTCAATTCGGCGTGAATCGTTTGGCAGAACGATCTGCAGCAACGTCAAACGACCGGATAAGGCTGAACCAGGCAGGGCGCACAATATTCCACTAGATTATTTGTGATTGTAGCATGTCTGGCAGGCAAGAGCAAGGGGATGGGGTTATGATGTGGTTAGGGGTTAGGGGTTAGGGGTTAGGGGTTAGGGCAATGAGATCAACGTCCTTAACCCTTAACCCTTACAACCCCTAACCTCAGGTTCTCATACTCAATGGCGGTCAGTCATACAAGATGTCCGGGCAC
This sequence comes from Roseiflexus sp., assembly GCA_025055265.1. Classification (GTDB taxonomy): domain Bacteria; phylum Chloroflexota; class Chloroflexia; order Chloroflexales; family Roseiflexaceae; genus Roseiflexus. Next base: position 2,895 of record JANWXL010000144.1, on the reverse strand, counting down.
CCGGTTCGCGTGGAGCAACGAGCACCGTGCATCGGCAATATTGCACGAATGACCGCGCATTAGTATCAGTTCTTGGTTCTCGGTTCTCAGTTCTTGGTTCTCAGTCCTCCGGCGGCGGTTCGAGTTTGCGCACCAGGCTGAGCGCCGGATCGATCGTCAGTTCGCCGTAATCGGGGAAGCGGACAGTCAGCACTTCTCGACCATCTTCGATACGACTTTCAAGCACCTCGCCATCTCCGTAGGGGAGGCAGAAAATACGGTCGCCAGCGGCAAACCGCAGCGGTACATTAGTTTCGCGCGCTGGCGCTGCGCTTGCACCGCGATCCTTCGCCCGCTCGCGCTGTTCGCGTTGCCGCCGCAGACGCTCGATCAATGCTGCGGCGTCGGGCGTGTCACCCCGCTCATCATTCTGAACGCCGGTCGGCTTCGATTGATCCATTGTTTCCGGCGCCGACGGCGCTTCGTGTTGCCTTGAGGCGCGCTCTTCGCGCGAAGGTTGCGCCGGGTCGCCACGCGGCGCCGTCGGCGTCTCAGGGGAGACGAACGGTTGGCGTCGATCCGGATGCGTTGTCGGCGATTCAGAGGACTGACGACGGTCGATCCGCGACGCTGGCGGCGGAACTGTCGGTGACGGTTCCCCATGACGCAACGGCTCCGCCGGCGTCCGACCAAGCAGCGCCAGCAGCCAGTCCTGCTCGACGCGGCTCAACGGTTCGAGCAACGGATCGGCGCGGCACGCCAGCGCTACATCGTAAGCGACCTGCAACACCTCTTCGGCGTGCTGGTAGAGCCACTGCGCCAGGCCATTCCCGCCTGGCTGCGCATCGACGAAGAATAACCGCCGCCGTTCGTGATCGTAGAGCGGCACAAGATCGGTGAAGGAGGCGAGGACGCGCAGCGTCACTGCCGCCGTCAGGCACCACCCGATAAACTGCCCCTGCACCTGGATCGCAGTCGGCAATTCGAACCAGCACGCAGGCGCGCCCCAGCGACTTTCGAGCGGCGCGGTGAGCGCGGTGTCCACGGGAGATGCGCCAGGTGACAGCTCACGCCAGCCGTAGACCGTCTCCTGCGCCACAACTCGCCCCCACGAGATGCGGTGATTGTGGAACAGCACACGCTCCTCGTGCATATCGCGAACACTGACCTGCCCGCGGCGCAGCGGATAGGTGCGCCGTCCGCTGGTTTCCAGGCGCAACGAGATGCTGCCTTCCTCCTCATCGCGCATCACCACGCGCAGTCCGCCGACGCCAGGCGGCAGCGCTGCACCCGCAAATGCCCATCGTTCAAAGAGGGTCGGGTCGAGACGCTCACGGAGGCGCGGTTGCTCCGAGCGCGCAATTATTGCGCCGCCGCTGGCTGCAAGCACGCTGAACTCTGCATACGGGTCACGCTCGCCTGCCGGGATCCAGATCGGTTCATCATCAGGCAGTTCGATCAACTGTTGATTCGCCGCCAGTCGCGTCACAACCTCTGCACACCCCCACGCATCGACATCCGCAGCGGTCAGTGGCAGTTCACTGGCGGCGCACACAATATGCTGCGCCAGAACGTAGGCATTCGTCGGCGGCGGAACCCACACGGTCAGCGGACCATCGAACACGGCGGACGCCTGGCGCGCCAGCGCCTGCTCCTGTGGCAACTCGCCGAGCACTACAATCACTGCCTGATACCCGGATGCCAGCAAACGCCGGAAGGCGCTGATCGAACTGGGAAAACCGGCGCAGACCAGCACCTGCGCCGGTTGCAGGTCGGAACCGACTGTAACATCTGCCGAGTCGCCAATGGCAGCCGCAAGCGCCACGCGCACAAGCGCGTCGCACAGCACGTGCACCCGGTACGACTGCCGCCGCAGCAGTGTCACCAGTTCGACGGTTTCGCGCAGCCATGCGCCGCCTCCCTGCCAGATTGCCGCCACTGTCGCCGGACGCGGTCCGTCATCAGCATCGACCACGCGCCAGGATCTGCCGAGCAAAGCGCTCAATGCGGGGGTTGGATCATTCAGACGCATCAGGGATGCCAGAAAGCCGGGCGCGGCGCCGTGCGCCGTTGCAACCCGATACGCGCGCATCAAAAGATCGGCAAGATGGGCGCCAGCGACACCTGCAAACCGGTGCACATCCGGGATCAGGATCAGGCGTAATCCGCTCCAAAAGGCGCTCCAGGCGCGCGCGTGATGCCGCAGCAACCGACCATGCAGCGCTTCCGGCGTTGCAATCACCAGCCGCGCAAAGGGATCGACGCGCAGTGCGGCAGTGGTCGTCGCCGACGCCTGAAGGGAGCGCGGCAGCGCCTGATTGGCATCATCAAACGCTGTGTGCAGGGCGCGCGCCTGGTTGTCGTCGAACGTCAGCATCAGCACTGTTGCATCGTGCGCCTCGGCGAGCGCTGCACGCGCCAGCAGTTGCAACGTCGCCGCGACATCGACAAACGATGCACGCAGCGCCACTGGCTCGCTGCGCCGCAACGCCGCCAGCGCGTGCGCCTGATGCGGACGAAACGGCTCGCCGGTGTACGCGAGCCATGCCTGCGCCAGTTGCGGGTCGATCGGCAGGTGACTGACGCGCTCGCCGGGCATCTCGTCCAGCGCGCGCAGCATTATCAGCGGCGTCGAGTCGCCCCGCGCGCGCTGCCGCGCAATCGCCTGAATAATGTCGCTGATGCTTTGCACGAGTGAAAACCTGGTGTTAGGGGTTAAGGGTTAAGTTTCGTTGATCTCATTGCCCTAACCCTTAACCCTTAACCCCTAACCCCTAACCCCTAATCCCAGTCAGCAGAGCGTACCCGGCCACAGCAACGCCATTATCAGCGGCATAGTCTCAAAACCCAAGAGAGTGATTGAACGCCAGTGCAGGAGAAGGCATTCCCGCGATGGATTGCGGCACAAACCAGATG
>JANWXL010000311.1 GCA_025055265.1 Roseiflexus sp. | reverse complement strand
GCTGCGCGAGTACAACGCCAAACTTGTTGAGCGGCTCGAGCGGCAGGTGCGTGAACTGAGCGCCCGCAACGCCGAACTGCAAGAACTTGATCGCCTCAAGAACACCTTCCTTGCGACCCTCTCGCACGAACTGCGCACGCCACTTACTTCGATCCTTGGCTACCTGGAGCTGTTCGAGCGGCGCACCCTCGGACCACTCAACGACGTGCAGGGACAGGCAATCAGCGTCATTTCCCGCAATGCGCGGACTCTCTCGCGCGTCCTCAATAACCTGCTCTATCTGCAAGAAGTGCGTTCGACCGAGATCCGGCGCGTGCCGGTTGTGATCCACGAAGTGTTGCAGGAAGTCATCGCAGAGATGCAACCGCTGGCGCGCGCTGCGAACGTGACGCTGTCCGCCTCGCTTCAACCGACTGCCGTCTATAAAGGCGATCCGATTGGAATTGGTCAGGCGCTGCGCGCCCTGATTGATAACGCCATTAAGTTCACGCCCGACTCCGGGCGCGTTGAAGTCACGCTGATTGATGAACCGTCGCGGGTGCTGGTGCGGGTAGCGGACACGGGGATCGGCATTCCCGCTGAGGCGCAGGAAAAGATTTTTCTGCCCTTCTATCAGATTGATGATACTCTGGCGCGACCGTATAGCGGCGCCGGGCTTGGACTGGCAATCGCTAAACACGTGGTCGAAGCGCACGGCGGGCAGGTGACGGTTCGGAGCGTCGTTGGCGCCGGGAGCACCTTCACTATCGTGTTGCCGCGGGAATAGGCGTGCTGGCGGAGATGCGCAACAATAACCCGATGATCAAAAAGTTCATAATCACTGACGAACCGCCATACGAGATGAATGGCAGCGTAATGCCAGTGAGCGGAATAACGCGCAGATTTCCGCCGATGATGATGAAGGTTTGTGTGGCGAGAATGGTAGTCAACCCGACGGCGAGCAGTTGCTCGAACCCCCGGAAACGACCGGGAATGCGCATGGCGATATGGTAGCCGCGAAAGATGAGCAGCAAATATGCGATCAGAACCGCCAGGCTTCCGGCAAGCCCCATTTCCTCCGCCAGCGCGGTAAAGACAAAATCGGTGTGCACTGCCGGGATGACGGTGGGCAAACCGTGTCCAAGACCTGCGCCGAGGACGCCCCCCGACGCCAGCGCATAGATCGCCTGAACGATCTGATACCCGCTGCCCTGCGCCGTTGCCCATGGGTCAAGCCAGATGGCCACTCTGGTCTTGACCACGGCCACAATGTTATATAGCACATACGAGCCAGCGCCAAAGGCGCACAGTCCGGCGACCACATACCATCCGCGTCCCGTCGCCGCGTACAGCATCGCCAGGAACACGCTGAACAGGAGCAGCGCAGCTCCCAGGTCGCGTTGCGCGATGATCAGGCCCATCGCCAGCCCCCACATAGCGATCAACGGCGCGAGATACGGCAACGGCGGCAACGGCAGCGGACCGAGGCGGTATCCGGCGGCGACGACCTCACGATGTTCGTTCAGGTAGGATGCCAGAAAGATGACCAGCACAATCTTGAGCAGTTCGGAGGGTTGAAACAGGAAGAAGCCGAAGTTGAACCAGGCGCGCACGCCGCTGTTGTTCGGATCGACGCCAAAGAAAAACGTTGCCAGAATCAGCGCCACCCCGGCTGTCAGCCAGGCATACCGATGGTGATCGAGCCAGTCCATCAACGAAGTGCGCTGATACCGCCGCAGCAGATCGTCCCACGGAACGAAGAGCACAACGGAGCAGATGAGTATCCCCAGCAACACCCACAGCGCCTGGCGGTCGTCGATGCCAGCGAAACAGGGCGCCAGCGATCCATCGCGCTGCTGACACCTGATGGCGAGCAGGTCAGGTTCAAGGCGAGCGATCAGCATCAACCCGAGCCCGGTGAGCAATGCCACCAGGGGAAGCACCATCTGATCCGCGTTAGGCAGGCGCCAGCTCAGGCCGAGCGACATCGCCAGAAAGAGGAGGAATGGCAGGACCGAGGGCCACAGAATATCGGCAAGCCCGCGCAGAGTGATGGATGCAGTTGAGTTGCCAGCATCGACCGTCAGCGCTACCAGCGTATAGCCAGCCGCAAAGAAGAGAAGGGCGATGAGCAGAAGACGAAGTTCAGCGCTGCGCAGGCGCCAGGGGCGTCGGAACATGGTCAGATGTTGAACAGAAAATGACACACATCGCCGTCCTGCACAATATACTGCTTCCCCTCCATCCGCACATACCCATGTTTGCGGGCTTCAGCCATGCTGCCGGCACGCGCCAGGTCGTCGAACGCAACGACTTCGGCGCGAATAAAGCCGCGCTGAATATCGGAGTGGATCACGCCAGCGGCTTCGACAGCCGGCGTGCCACGGCGGATGGTCCAGGCGCGCACTTCTTCGGGACCGGCGGTGAGGAAACTGATCAGACCCAGCAGCTCATAGGAGAGCGCGATGACGCGATTGCGCGCTGGCTCTGTGATTCCCAGGTCGTCCATAAAGGCGCGCGCTTCCTCCTCGTCGAGTTGGGCGAGTTCGGCCTCGATCTTGCCGCAGAGCGTCGCCACGCCGCTCCGTCGATGCTCATAGCGGATTGTCGGCGGATGTTTCAGTTGATCTTCGCCAATGTTGATTGCGAGCAACAGGGGTTTGGCTGTGAGGAACTGGTAGCCGCGCAGCAAACGTTCCTCTTCAGCCGTCAGATCGATATCACGGATGGGCGTGCCGCTCTCCAGCGCCGCCTGAATGCGCACCAGCGCATCGCGTTCAACAATCCGCGTTTCGCGCTCCTTCGCCGACATTTTGCCGATCTCGGCGTTCAGACGGGTCAGACGGCGCTCAATAATTGCGAGATCGGAAAAGGCGAGTTCCAGATCGACCGCCTCAATGTCGCGCAGCACATCAATGCTGCCGTCCGGGTGTGGCACGAGTTCGTCCTCGAATGCGCGGACGACGTGGAGCAGGGCGTCGGCGCCGCTGATATAGTTGAGCACGGCTGGCGGCAGTCCGCCGCTTTCGCGTGCGCCGCTGCTCAACCCGCCAATATCAATATACTGCACATCGGCGTATGTGACTTTCTTAGGCTTGAACATCCGCGCCAGCACGTCGAGACGCGGATCGGGCACCTTGACCGTCGCCAGATTGGGGGTCAACTGTCCGGAGCTATAGGCGGTCGTTTCCGCCGTGCCGCCGGTAAGAGCGTTAAAGACGGTCGTTTTGCCGCTGTTGGCGAGGCCAATAATTGCAATTTTCATAGAAGTTCTGCTCTGCGTGTCTTGAATACAATTCAACACCAGTATAGTATGCCTGTGCGTTTGCGGCAAGGGTGCGGGTGAGAGTGAATGATGAGAGACGGAGGTCCCCAACACGCAGGGGCGTCAGATCTTCGTGCGAGATACGAGGGGCAATGCTGCCATGTAGTAGCTTATGGTCGTGTGAGGCCAGAGTTTTGACCAAAGCTTAACTCTATACTACTTTCACCTCGCTTTCGGTTCGGCTATAATTGACAAAACGACCGTGGCGGGCAGAGGTAAGAATTACTACATAGGTGAAGTTTTCGTTATTTTGCAGCGCAGATTGTGCGTAACTTCGGGAGATCGCGTCGCGTTGGTATTGAATAGGCAACCTGTTCTTACCAGCGGCGGCAGAAGCCTCAGCGTCTACCGGGCGGCAGAAGAATATGGTTGCTGATGCAGACGTCGAACTTCCAGCCATCATTGCTCGCGCCCAGGCGGGCGATGAGTCGGCGTTCGGCGAGTTGTACGCCAGGTATGCCAGGTACATCCTGCGCTACATGTATGTGCGCACACGTGAACCGGAACTGGCGCAAGATCTGACGCAAGAAGTGTTCATTCGGGTAATCAAGGGCATCGGCGGGTTGCAGTATCGTGGCGAAAAAATGTTTCTGGGCTGGTTGTACACCATCGCAGGAAATGTGCTGGTCGGGCAGGCGCGGCGGCGACAGATCTCCGCTTCGTCGCTCAGCGATTCTGTGGATGTCACCGATCCTCGTGGGCAGGAAGCGGTCTCGTCATTGTTCGAGCGTCTATCGTTGCAACACGCGATTGCGCAACTTACAGTTGAACAGCAGCATGTGTTGATGTTAAAATTCTTTGGTGATATGACCAACCAGGAAATTGCGGCAACGATTGGCAAAACCGAAGGTGCAGTCAAGGCGTTGCAGCATCGTGCAATTCAGACGTTGCAACAAATACTCAGTCAGGAACCTGCCGAACCATTGATGGTTCGCGCAATTGGCGGCGCAGATGCGTCCTGATCGCGGTTCGTTTCGTGGCAGGTGGTTGTGGTAAGCAATGATCCGTCGCAGTCAACAGACAGCGTTGCAGGAAGCGTTCGATGAGGCGCTTGCTTGTCTGCTGCGTGGTGCAGACATCAATGAGTGCCTGGCGCGCTATCCGCAGCTAGCCGCAGAGCTGGAACCACTGCTGCATATCGCAGGCATGGTGCGCGCGGAGGCGGCGTTGCCTTTGCCGCCTGAACTGGAACGCTGGCTGCCAATCGGCGCTCAGGAGTTTTCTGCGATCGCCGGGCAGATGCTCGCGCAACGGCGTCGCGCCCGCCATCTGCTGCGTCCTCTCCGCAAAGCGACGGTTCAGCGTGTTCTGGCAGGCGCGCTGGCGTTCACCGTATTGCTGGCGTCGGTTGATACCGCTTCAGCGCAAAGCCTGCCTGGCGATCCGCTCTATGCCTGGAAAGTGGCGCGCGAGGATCTGACGCTCTCCATTGTTGCCGATCCGGTGCAGCGCAGTAGATTGCATATCGACTATGCGCGCCGTCGCATCCAGGAAATTGAGACGCTGATTGCCAGCAGTGATGCGGTTGAACCACAGTTGCTTGAAGAACCCCTCACTATTCTGACTGCTCATGTCCGCGGCGCGTTGATCGAAAGCCGCGAGATTGGTATTGAGCAAGTGCCAGGCGATGTGGCGGTGCTGATCGATGAGGTTCAGGCGACGCTTTCGCAGGTGGCCTCAAGGGTTCCAGACGCGACGCCGTTGATTGGCGCTGTGCAGGAACAGCTTGGATCCGTCATCGAACCGACTGCGGCGCCCCTGACCACGGCTACCCCGTCGCCATCGCCGATACCGGCGTCGGCAACGCCAGTGCTCCTGGTTGACGCACCGGTGACGGAAACGGTTGAGCGCGTCCCCAGCGTTGAGGGCTATCCTGCGCCGCCTCTACCAGGGGATGATACGTCGAATGTTGTGGCAACCCCGCCGCCAACCGCTCGCCCGCCGCGACCATCGCCGACGCCAGTGCCGGTTGGGCCGACTGCAACCAGTCCATCATCGCCCAACCTTACGCCTGTGTCCGGGTCGCCTACGGCGACATCGTCGCCGTCTCCAACAGCAACCCATACGATGACGCCGACGGATGTCCAGCCCACGGATACGCCGTTGCCAACCTATACTCCATCGCCGACGCTGACGCCGCCGCCGACGGCAACCCGTGTTCCGCCTACGGAGCCTCCGTCGGCCAGTTCGACGCCGCAACCGCCGCCGACTGCTCGTCCGCCACGCCCAACGGCGACGCCGACACGGGTGCCGCCGACGGCGACGCCAACGCGGGTGCCGCCGACGGCGACGCCGACGCGAGTGCCACCGACGGCGACGGCGACCGAGACGCCGACTGAGACGCCGACAGCGACGCCGACCCGCGTGCCGCCGACGGCGACGCCGACCCGCGTGCCGCCGACGGCGACGCCGACCGAGGCGCCGACGGCGACGCCGACCCGCGTGCCGCCAACGGCGACGCCGACCGAGGCGCCGGCGGCGACGCCGACCGAGGCGCCGACGGCGACATCGACCCCGGCGCCGACGGTGACGCCGACCGAGGCGCCGACGGCGACATCGACCCCGGCGCCGACGGCGACGCCGACCCGCGTGCCGCCGACGGCGACGCCAACCGAGGCGCCGACGGCGACATCGACCCCGGCGCCAACAGAACAGTCGGGTGCGCCGTCTGATTTTGCCGAAGCGACGAATACTCCGACGGCAACCTCAGGCGCTCCCCCCTCTGGGTCGGTTTCCCCGTAAGACATGTTTCGTTTCAGACTTGCCAGAATTGCGCCGGAGCTGATAGGATGCAGCCTCTTTCCACTGCCATTCATGCTGCCGTGACAGAAATATGACGCTGGTATTTGAAATCGAGGCGCGCGACCCGCAGAGTCGCGCACGCACAGGACGGATTGCCACTGCTCATGGGGTCATCGAGACGCCAGTGTTCATGCCGGTTGGCACTCGTGGCTCAATCAAGTCGCTGACTCCTGATGAAGTGCGCGATCACGGCGCGCAGATTATTCTCGGAAACACCTATCATCTCTATTTGCAACCCGGTCACGAGTTGATTGCCCGCATGGGAGGGTTGCACCGTTTCATGGGTTGGGAAGGACCGATTCTGACCGACAGCGGCGGGTTTCAGGTCTTCAGTCTGGTGTATGGCGGGATTGCCGACGAGATCAAAGGTCGCCGCCCAACCCAGCAGGTGCAGCCGGGTATGGTCCAGGTCACCGATGATGCTGTGATTTTTAAGTCCTACATCGATGGCTCAACCCATGTGTTCACTCCTGAACGCAGTATCGAGATCCAGAAGGGCATCGGCGCCGACATTATTCTCTGCTTCGATGAATTGCCCCCCTTTCACGCCGGGTACGACTACACCGCTCGTTCGCTGGAACGCACGCATGCATGGGAGCGACGCTGTCTGATCTTTCATCAGGAAACCCGCACGGGCGGGTTGCCATTTGTCCCGCCGAACCCGGATCAGGCGTTGTTCGGTATTATTCATGGAGGTGTTTTTCCCGATCTCCGGCGGGCAAGTGCGGAGTATTTGCGCGAACTGCCGTTCGATGGGTTATGCATCGGCGGTTCGCTCGGTGGCGACAAGCAACAGATGCGCGCAGTGGTGGATATGACTGTGCCGCATATGCCTGATCACCTGCCGCGCCATCTGCTCGGCATTGGCGATGTCGATGATCTGATTGAATGTGTCGCGCGCGGTATTGATATGTTTGATTGCGTCAGCCCGACTCGCCTCGGTCGGCACGGTACGGCGCTGGTGCGCGATACGACCGCGCCCCCTGCAGAACGCCGCTGGAAATTAAACGTGACCAATGCGGCGCTGCGGGACGATCCGCAACCGCTTGACTCGTGGTGCGATTGTTATACATGTCGGCGCTACTCGCGCGCCTACATCCATCACCTGTTTCGGGCGCAGGAGCTGCTCGGTATTCGACTCGTCAGCCTCCACAATGTCGCTTTTCTGCTGAAATTGATGCGCGACATTCGCCAGAGCATTCGTGAAGGACGATTCGCGCAACTGCGCGCCGAATGGCTTGGGGTGAGTCTGTGAGCATTGACCGGAAGCCGGTGCGGGGTCTATAATGGCATCCTGATACAGATATGGCGCTTCGACAGTGCATAGCGGGTCAGGAACGGCATTGCGCGATCGGGTCTACCGTAGTGAAGCTATCGTCATCCGACGATCCGATATTGGGGAAGCGGATCGCGTTCTGACGATTCTGACGCCGTCTGGGAAACGGCGCGTGGTCGCCAAAGGCGCACGTAAGACTCAGAGCCGCCTGGCGGGGCATATTGAGCTGTTTACTCACACTATCCTCATGCTGGCAATCGGGCGCAATCTGCACATTGTGACTCAGAGCAGTCCGCTGGATCGTTTCGAGCGTTTGCGCGCCGATCTGGAACGGATTGGCGCTGCGTACTATGCTGCCGAGCTGGCAGATCGCCTGATTGAGGAAGAGAGTGAGAACAGGCGTGCGTTTGAGTTGCTGCTTGGCGTCCTACGTGCGCTCGATGCCGGTGCGTCTGTTGATCTGACCCTGCGAGCCTACGAATTGCATCTGCTGGACGCGCTGGGATATCGTCCGCAATTGCATGAATGTGCGTCATGCGGTGCAGTGCTCACCGAAGCAACCAACCGATTCAGTCCGGCTGCGGGGGGCGCGCTTTGCCCGCAGTGTGCAGGCGCCGATCGGCAGGCGCTGCCAATGAGCCTGCCGGTGTTCAAGCTGTTGCGCTACCTGCAAGTGCAACCGCCGGAAATGGCGGGTGAGCTGCGCATTTCATCCACGACATGTGCCGCAGCAGAGTCGTTGTTGCGCGCCTACCTGCGCCATATTCTGGAACGCGACCTGCGTTCGCTGGCGTTTCTCGACGATGTTCGTCTGATGCAGCATCCAGACGCATCTGCGTCGATCAGGGCGCTCAATGGACGCCATTTCGCTCAAGGAGTTGACGATGAACGCAATTGATTCCCTCCTGGGGCGCGGTGAACGTGTGCGTTATATCGGGCGGCAGCACGTCTTTGTGTTGATCAGCAACATTCTGACCGAGTTGATGTTGATTGGCGTATTGATCGCTGCTGGCGTCGTCTCGCAGGTGGCGTTTCCCGATAAAGTGCTGGCTGGGATGGAAGTCGGCGTTTTGGTGCTGATTGTCTGTGTTATTATCAGCCTCCTTATCCTTGGCAGCGCCTTTCTCGATTATCTGCGCTGGTCGCATGAACAGTGCGTCGTCACTGATCGGCGCGTTATCCTGTTGCGCGGCATTTTCAACACTTCCGCGATTGATATCCCCATCGAGCGGATTAATGAAGTGGAGCTGCGTCAGAGTTGGTTGGGGCGCCTCCTGGATTTTGGTGATATTGAGATTATGACCGCCTCTGAGTCGGGTGTCAACCGGCGCCATAGCCTGGTCGATCCACAGGGTTTCAAGCGTGCCCTGGATGACGCGCGCTACGATATTGAGCGAGGGTATGCCTATATCGATCAGCGTGACATCGATGCGTATCTTGACATGGAAGACTCCTTTCCCGATGTCGAGCGCGTCTCGAACACGCTGCAGCGTCTGGCAGCCATGCGGGATCGCGGTCTGATTTCGCGTGAGGAGTTCGAAGAGAAAAAACGTGAGTTGCTCAACCGCATATAATCGCGCCATCCGCCCGGATGGCGCAGGGAAGACGCCGTGAACGATGTTATCGCTCAGATCGAACACGCGCGTTCGATCATTGCCGCTCGCATCAGTGTGAGCCCGCGGATTGCGCTCATTCTTGGATCGGGATTGAGCGAACTGGCGGACGAAGTTGACGATCCAATCGTTGTTCCTTATGCTGAGATCCCCGGCTTTCTGCCAACCACGGTCGCCGGTCATCGCGGTGAACTGCTCATCGGTATGCTGGCAGGTCAACCGGTCGCTGTCATGCGCGGACGGTTCCACTTTTACGAGGGGTACTCGATGCAGCAGGTGACGTTTCCGGTGCGTGTGCTGCGTGCATTGGGCTGCACGACGCTCCTGGCGACGAACGCCGCCGGCGGGTTGCACGCCGACTGGCGCGTCGGCGACCTGATGCTCATTACGGATCATATCTTTCTGCCGGGGCTGGCGGGTCATCATCCGCTGCGAGGTCCGAACGATGAGCGGCTTGGTCCGCGATTCCCGGCAATGGTCGGCGCATACGATCGTGAGTTGCTGGCGCTGGTGCGCGCGGCGGCAGACGATCTGGGCATTCGGCTGCGTGAGGGGGTTTATCTGATGCTGTCGGGACCGGCGTTCGAGAGCGGCGCCGAGTTGCGAATGTGTCGTCTGCTCGGCGCCGATGCCGTTGGGATGTCAACCGTCCCTGAGATCATTGTCGCGCGGCATATGGGGATGCGTTGCGTGGGACTTTCACTGATCACCAACCTGGCATTGCCTGACGGTCCTCCAGCCAATCACCAGGAAGTGCTCGATGCTGGTGAAGCGGCGCGACCAAAGGTGGCTGCACTGATCCGCAGCATCCTCTCACGGATTGGTCGCGCCACTACCATCCCCACGTCCCAGGACCGCCCTTGAACGGCCCAACGATGTCCGAAGTGATCCAGCCGCCGTAGAAGTCGCCTTCCTGTGCGACGACACGTTCATCATCGACGTAACAGGCGTCCATGCGGCCCGGATAGAACGCAATATACCCGGCAAGCGCCTCATACCCCGGCGAAGGTCGGGCATAGAACCATGCAGCGTTCTCAGCGCGTTTTTCGCCGACCTGCACCGTGTAATAGCCGGCCATGCCTTTGAACTCACAGAAGGAGCGTTTGTTGGTTGGCGTCAGATGCTCCATCCGAACATCGTCGGGCGGGATATAGTATGTCGGCGGGTGACTCGTCTCCAGCACCCGCAGCGCGCGGCGGGTATCGGCGATCGTTACGCCGCCGAATACCACCCGTATATGGCGCGATGTCGGCTCCACCCGCGGCGGGCGCGGGTAGTCCCACACCGACTCCTGCCCTGGACCTGGAGGAATGCGATGCGTTGGTCTCATGATGCGCTCCTCGCCGGGACGACGGCGCCTGCAGCCTGTTCCTCTGTCGGTTGCAACGTCATCCGGGAGGCTGCCACTTCCTCAACGCGCGAGCGGCTCCAGGGCATCGGATGATACTGCACGTTGAGCCAGGGTTGCACGAAGTCGCTATAGTGACGACTGCCCGGATGTCCGGACTGACCGGTTGGCTGAATGCTCTGACTGCGATCCCAATCGGCGGTGTCGCAGATCTGCCGGTACGATGGAGCGATGTAGAACGGCGGACCGGCGAACTCGCGCGGCAGGTATCCCATATTCACTGTATCAAGATCGCCTCCGGTCGGGAATGGTCCCCGGTTGAAGATTGTCGCCAGCGCGGGTATAGAGCCAAGCGGGTGGCGAATGGTCAATGAATGGATGCGTCCGTAACGCCAGGTTGTGACGTCGTCGCCGAGTTCGGCGCGCAATTCAGCAAGCGTGGCATTCCAGGCAGCGGTAAGGATCTCATCGGTGGTGCGTTCGCCAAAGAAACGGTCGTCCCGTTCGATCAGGCGGCGAAGCAGACGCGGGAACGCTCGCTGGGCGATGTCGCGTCCGGGCAGCGTTGCGAACGCGCCCAGCCCAACCGTCACATCGAATGCCGGAGCGGCATCGGCGTAGATGGTGCTTAGCAGGCGTTCGCGCAAACGGGAATAGATCGTGCCGCCGATGCTGTCGGCGCTCAACTCTCCGTTCCAGGTTGCCAGCGCATCACGCGCCTGCTGCGCCAGCGGGTCATCTGCCGGAAGACGCCCGGCAAGCGCCGCCAGTTCCAGACCGGGCAGGCTGCGGACATCGGCGTGGATGCGCGCAAACGACTCGACGTCGTGGCGGGGTGTCTGTTCGATCAACTGCCGGATGCGTTCGGCGCGATAGCCATTGAGCCATTCCGCCGGGAACGGATAGGGATAGGAGTCGCCAACGACCCGGTTGTTCGCTGTGATGACGAATCCCTCCGGCGGATTCAGAACGTGCGGCAGTTCGGCGTGAGGGATAATGCCCACCCATTCATACTCGCCCGTCCAGCCAGGTACAGGCACGCTGCCGTCGCCCTTCGCGCGCAACGGAATGTCGCCGCCGAGCGCGTAGCCAATATTGCCTTCAACGTCAGCATAGGTGAAGTTTTGCGGCGGAACCGTCCAATCCGCCAGCGCCTCCCGAAAACTTTCCCAGTTGCGAGCGCGATTCAGGCGGAAGACCGCACGCATCAGGCGCGATGGCGCCAGCGCCGTCCAGCGCATCGCCAGCGGTTGCTCGGCGCGCAGCGCCTCGCCGTTTGATGCGTTCTGTGCGTGTTCGGGAAGCAACGCATTGATAATCGGACCGTGGCGTGTAATGCGCACCTCTTCGATCACCACTTCGCGCTGCCCGCGAACAACGATCTCTTCACGCACCAGTTCGGCAGTTTCCCACTGCCCCTGATACTCGTAGCGCAGCCCTGTCAGATCGGTCGGATCGAATTTCTCCAGGTAGAGATCCTGAACATCGTTGCCGCTATTTGTGATCCCCCAGGCAATATGCTCGTTGTGCCCGATAATAACGCCCGGCGTCCCCGGGATGCTGGCGCCCGTCACGTGGAAGTCGCCGCCGCTCAGATGATTCTCGTACCAGAGTGACGGCATGGTAATCGCCAGATGCGGGTCGCTGGCGAGCAACGGTCCCCCGCCAGCCGCGCGATGGGCAGCGACTGCCCAGGAATTGCTGCCCTGCCCGGCGCCATCGGGGAAGAAACGGGCGGCGGCGTCCGCCCGTTCCATGGCGGACTGCCCCATGGTCGGGGTATAGTGAACGCCAGGAGGCACGATGATCGGATGGTCATCAGGGTAATGGGGTGTAAGCGCCGCAGCGCGCTCTGCGCCAACCGTCGCCACCAGTCGCGCGCGAACCAATTCTTCGCGCCAGTTGCGCGAGAGTTGCAGCGCCATCATCCTGCCCCACACCAGCACATCAGCGACGGTCCAGGGACGAGGGCGCAGGCGCAGGACGGTAAACTCAATCGGGAGATTGCCGGTGTGTTGTTCGATGAAGGCATTGATTCCTCGAACATACGCTTCAACCAGTCGGCGTGTTTCATCATCGAGAGAGTCTGCTTCACGTTCTGCGACGCGCCTGAAGCCCAGCACGCGCACGAATCGGTCGGAGTCGAGCGCGATGGCGCCGAACAATTCAGCCAGTTGCCCTGATGCGGCGCGGCGTTGAAACTCCATCTGCCAGAGGCGGTCCTGCGCGTGGACATACCCCTGCGCCATAAAGAGATCCTCGCTGTTCGCCGCGTAGATATGCGGCACGCCCCAGCGATCCCGAATCACTCTGACCGGCGCCTGCAACCCTGGAAGGGGCAGGGTGCCGGATGTGCGGGGGAGCGGTCGGCGCAGCGCCGCGATTGCCCCAACGCCAGCAAGACCTGCCGCCGTTCCGATGATGATGCCAGCGGTTTTTCCCAATTGACCAAGCGAGATCATGCCAACACCCGTTTCTCATATTCCAGAAGCGCTCAAATCATCCTACTGTTGTTCCTTTGGCAACGATGTAGCAATGTCGTACACCAGCACCTGCACGTCCAGTCCTTCCTCGGTGAGCAGTCTGAGCGTTATCTCCTGCGTTGCCGAGCGGATCGCCTCCTCGTGATCGGCTGGCGCATACGCGCGGATTGCCGCCTCTTCGGCTGAACGTCGCTGGATTTTGAGAACGGCGTCGGGGCTGACGTTTTTGATCCGCTGCGACAGATCGGCAATGGCTTCATCCAGAGTCATGGTTCGCTCCTTCTGTCTCAGGATGCTCCTGCATTATACGCGATTCTGGCGATTCGCATCCGGGCGGTGAGTTCGCTGAGAATAAGCGCGGTTGCGCCCCACACTTTATACCCGGCAATTGCGAAGTATGGCACAAGGACTTCGTGACCGTGCAATGTCCGTCGTTCGACAACCACAATGGCGGGATCGAGCAATTCCCGCAGCGTGACCGTAATGACCCGATCCACCTCGTGATGATTGATCGTGAGGGGCGGCAATGATTCCAGCAATCCCACGACTGGCGTAATGCGAAAATTGCTCGGCGGAATGTAGATCGGCGTCAGCGTTCCGAGCACTGTCACCATCTCGGGCTTGATCCCGAGCTCTTCGGCGCATTCGCGCAGCGCCGTCGCCGCCGGTCCATCATCGTCCGGGTCAGTGGCGCCACCCGGCAGCGATACCTCCCCCCGGTGACTGGCGACGTGAGTGCTGCGCACGGTCAACAGCAGGCGTAAATCAGCGTCATCGGGATACAGGGCGATTAACACGGCGCCAATGCGCGGAATCACCCCTGGCGCTGGTTCGCGCGGGCGGAAGGAGCGACCCTGCAGATCGCGGATCAGCAGCAACTGATCATCCGACAGGGGGACGGTGACGCTGAGCGCCCTTCGAAGAAGGTGTTCCCATTCCGCCCAGGGCGCGTCGTTATGTGCGATGTCCACCGCCGGCACTGCTCCTCCTGCATCTGCTGTACGATAGAACATAGCACGAAGCATGTCAAGATGCAAATCAAACGGCGACCTGAATGCCGCTACTACCTATCATACATGGTTACCGTAACCGACGCGGCACGGGAGTCGGGGTCGTCGGCGGAACCTGACACGTCAGTGAGCGAACGATCTGACCGACGCCGCGCACCCGCACCGTCACCTGATACTCGCCTGCTCGTTCCATACCCAGGGTCAGCGGGAGCGCGAAGTCGCCGGACGCGCTCGCACTCCCTCCGCCGACAATACGCGGTCCGAAGAAGATCAGCAGTGGCGCACGCGGCGATGCAACCCCCGTGATCATGATTGTTTGACCGGGTGCGCACTCCAGAATGCCTGGCGTCGCCGGCGTGGCTTCAGCGACCTGAACGAACTGCGGCGACGTCGGCGAAATGCGTGTTGGCGGAGGCGTCGCAGTCAGGGTTGGGCGAATAAGCGGTGTGGATGTCGGAGTGACTGGCGCTCCGGTTGTCGTGGCAGGAATGGTCGGGCTGGCAGGCGTCGGCGGTGTTGTGGCGGCGGGAGGACGGGTCGCCGTCGGTGTGGCTGGCGCCGGATAGGCAGCAGGCGTCGTTGTTGCAGGTGCAGGGTATCCCTGCTGGGCGACAGTCTGCGACGGCGCACTGGTCAGGATCAGGAATGCCATCACTGCTCCCAGGGTCGCCATTATTATCAAAAATGATGGCGTCGGAGGGCGGTCCGATGAGTTGTTCATACTATCGCTCAGTTCATAACAGTGATATAATGTTCGATCAAGGATATATCTTACACCATTTCCCTGCGGAACGCCGGAAGCCGGCGGCTGACTGCGGCGTCCTTAAGGAAATTGGTCTCAGACAGGAGGATATGGCTATGTCGTGGGCTGAGAACGTACTCAAGGACCTGAGTGCGCACGGACATCGAGTGACCGCCCCGCGTCGCGCCATCCTTGAACGGATCATGCAGTACACCCAGCCGTTCAGCGCCGAGCAGTTGTTCCGCGATCTTGGCGGCGAGTCCGGTCCGATTGGGCGCGCGACCATCTATCGCACGGTGGATTTGCTGGTTGAGGATGGCTGGCTCTCGCGCGTTCACTGGAGCGCCTCGAAGGAAACGCACGTGGCGAGCGAACATGCCTATGTGCCTGTTGAACGAGGGCACCAGCACCACATGGTTTGCCGCAAGTGCGGGTCTGTCATTTCGTTCGAGGGATGCGACATCGAGACGCTCCTTGGAGGGCTGGCGCGTCGGCTGAACTTCAAGGTTGAGGGACACTGGCTCGAGGTCTACGGGTTGTGTCAGGCCTGTCAACGAGTTGAGTGATACTGGCTGCGGAGGGCGGGTCGATACCCGCCCTCTGCATTGTGTGGACCGCGCACTACCGCCGCTCAATGATTGCCTGGAAATCCTCGAATGGCCGTGCGCCGACCAGTCGCGCGCCAGCGATGTCGAACACCGGGCGCGAACGCACGCCAGCATCCTGCGCTGCACGAAAATCGGCTTCGATGCGTGCGCGATGTTTCCGCGATTGCACGCAGCTATTGTACTCATCGAGATTGAGGTTGATCGTCTGCGCCAGGTATGCCAGCGTCGCTCCGAGATCACTGGAGCTGTACAATGATACCTGGTTGCGATAGATAGCGTCGCGCATTTCCCAGAATTTGCCCTGGTCGCCAGCGCATTCCGCCGCCTCCGCTGCACGCAGCGAGTCCTCGCCGAGTTGCAGGAGGTGACGATAGACGATGCGTGCTTTTCCGGTGGCAACATAGGCGTCTATGAGCGCCGGTTCCGTCTCTTCGACATGGAACGCGCAGGCGGTGCAGAGAAAATCCGAGAATTCCAAAATAGTCACGGGCGCATCAGCCTTGCCCAGATAGTGGTATCCTTCCGGTGTACGCCCGCGTTCCAGCGTTGTTGCGTCGGTCGATGACGTCGGTGCGCTGATTGCTGGCGCAGTCGCAGCGCTCGCTGGCGTGGCGGCAGGGGCAATCGTGACACTTGTTGCTCGTTGATCCGGCGCGGGCGCAGCAGATGGCGTTCCGCTGCACGCGGCGATGAACGTCGAGATGATGATCAGGATCAGGATAAGATGTCGCTGGATCATGGCAGGGTTTCCTTTCGATTCGTAGACGTTGTGATCTGATGATGAAGTCTGGTCTTCCTGGGCGCTGCGGGCTGAAGAACACTAAGAATTAAATCCGGTCTAGCCCGCGCAGGCGGGCTTCGCAACCGTGGCCCGCGACTTCAGGCGCCGGGCGGATAGGCGGGTAGCGGAATAATTATTCAAAAACTATTAGCCCGCAGCTCAGGACGCGCGGCCCGGCGGCACAGGTTTATCGGATTCATTTCTTGATCCTCATAGAAGATGCGTGACGTGGCGGTGCGGGTCGACCGGACTTACGCCGAAGCGCTGCTGGGACTTCAACGCACCCGACAATGCGACAGACCCTTGTCCATCGCACTTCTATAAACGGAGTCTCGTCAGGTATGGATGCTCCTTATATCTCCCTGGTCTGCACCGTCCGCGACGAGGCGGACAATATCGCCGAACTGATCGAGTCGATGCTGGCGCAGTCGCTGTCGCCGGATGAGATCGTGATCAATGATTGCCAGAGCCGTGATGCGACGCCGCAGATCATTGCCGGATACATTGCGGCTGGGGCGCCCATTCGTCTGGTGCAGGGCGGGCACAACATTCCATCGGGGCGCAACAATGCCATCCGTCATGCACGCGGCGCGATCATCGCCTGCACCGATGCCGGGCTGCGTCTCGATCCGCACTGGCTGGAACGCATCACAGCGCCCATCCGGGAGGGCGCCGCCGATGTGGTCGGGGGATTCTTCCGCCCTGCGCCGCGCAGTCTCTTTGAACTTGCGCTTGGCGCGACCAACTACCGTGAAGCGGAAGAGATCGATCCGGCGCGCTTTGTGCCGTTCGGGAAATCGTGCGCATTCCGCCGCGAGGCGTGGGAACGGGCAGGCGGTTACCCGGAGTGGGCGGATCACTGCGAGGATGTGCTGTTTGCGCTGGCGCTCAAACGCCTCGGTTTTCGTTTTGCGTTCGCACCCGATGCGCTGGTCTTCTTTCGCCCGCGCTCATCGCTTGCCGCGTTTGCGCGCCAGTACTATTTCTATGCGCGCGGCGACGGCGTCGCCGGTCTGTGGACGCTGCGCCACGCCATTCGCTACGCGACGTATGGCGCTGCAGCGACGCTCCTCATGGCGAGTCGGCGCCATCCGTGGGCGCTGGCAGTCATTGCGACGGGTGCGGCTGCCTACGTGCGCGCGCCACTGTGGCGTCTCCATCGGCGCGCCCCCGCGCTGGACGCCGCCAGTGCGCTGCGCGCCGCGCTGCTGATCCCGCTGATCCGGCTGGTCGGCGATGTCGCCAAGATGATTGGCTATCCAGCTGGTGTGGTGCAACGCCTGCGCTCGACGTCGCTGCGAAGGGAAGTTGCACGCTACTGGAAGGACGCCCCGCTACAGCAGCACGACCTGCCCAATGAGCGACACGCCAGCGCGTAGCCGTGCGCCAGGCGCGGGCTGCCATTCGATGAGATCGCGCGGCGCCAGCAGCTCAACGCGGCTGCCAAAGCGAACGCGGGTCAGCCGTTGACCGGCGCGCACCCGCTCCCCCAGGCGCACGAGCGGCGTCACGCGCTGCCCGGGAAGGCGCGCGGTAATCACGAGCAGCAGTGGTCCCCAGGCGGTCGAAATGCCGAGAAAGAGTCGCTCGGCTCGTCGAGCAGTGTCGCGCGGATTGCGAAACTGGAGCAGATCCACGGTGTGATGCTCCAGATAGTCGATCGTACCGGATGCCGGGCTGCGCTGCACTGCCACATCGAACGGCGAAACGTTGATCGCCAGTTGAATGGCGTCGGTATGGAGAAAGCGATGCTCGTAGAGTTCGTTCGTGCCGAGTGCGACGCCATCGGCGGGGGCGAAGAGCGCGTCGGCGTCGTCGGGTGTTGCGCGCTCCGGGTCGCGGCAGAGCAGCGCCGCAACTGCGCTAAGCGCCAGCGGCACAGGCGCGAGGCGCGGACGAACGCGCAACAGAATGCCGGCAAGCCCGATGCCCAGACTCACAATCGGCGTCGCTGCCGGTTCAAAGCCGGGAATGCGCGGTATGGCGTCTGGCGCCCGGTGATTCTCGTCCATAGCGGGTGGACCCTTCGGGTTGGCTAAGAGAGTATTGACGCGCGATCAACCTTCATCGTCGATCAACCCCGGCAACAGACGCACCACAATCTCCCCGGCAGCAACATCGAGGCGTTCGACCACATCGTGGATCATCGGCAGCAACGTTTCGGGGCGACCACGTCGTTCGACGACGATCACATCATTGGCGCCGGTTTGCAGCACCTCGCGCACAATGCCAATCTCTTCACCGCTGCTCTCGACGACCCGCAAACCGTACAGTTGATGGATAAAGTACTCATCCGCCTCGAGGGGCGCCGCATCACTCTCGCGAATGGTAATTTCGGCGCCGCGCAACGCTTCAGCCGCCGTTCTGTCCGTCACACCGCCCAATGTCAGGATCAGCACGCCCGCCTTTGGTTCGTGAACCCGCTGCAACGCAAAAGGACGGCGCTCTTCGCCGACGAAGATAGTCCGCACGTGGCGGCGCAGATGATCGACGCGATCGGTGACGGATCGCACCTTGATCTCGCCGCGCAGCCCAAACGCATCGATCACCGTCCCGATCAGCAACACTTCATCAGCGGTTGGACGGTCTTCCATCGCCCTTATTCGATATCGACGTGGACACGCTTATGCCGGCGCGCCGCTGCGACGCTCATCAGGTCGCGGATGGCTTTGGCGACCCGCCCGCTGCGCCCAATGATCTTCCCCGTTTCATCAGGCGCGACAGTCAGTTGATAGGTGACCGTGTAGCGACCGGTGCGCTCCTTGATTGTCACCGCTTCCGGATGATCGACCAGGTTGGTCGCCAGGTATTCCAGCAACGCCTTCATACGCTTGATCCTTCAACCGGTGTGACTGGCGTGGGTTTGCCATCGGCATCGAGGACGCCAGCTTGTTTCAGCAGGCGCACAACGGTTTCCGACGGCTGAGCGCCGACTCCCAGCCAGTACCGCACGCGATCCGCCTTCACATTCAGCTCTTTTGGCTGACGCACCGGATTGTAGTGCCCGACGATTTCAATGAATTTGCCGTCGCGCGGCGAGCGCGAATCGGCGACAACCAGACGATAGCTTGGCTTCTTGGTTTTGCCCATGCGACGAAGACGAATAGTGACCATTGCGCTGAGTCTTCCTCCACTCTGTGACTAACGCAGCCGACGCATCAACTCGCGCGGGTCGATGCCCCCTTTGCCGCCCATGCGTTTCATCATGCGCTGCATCTGGCGAAACTGATTGACCAGTTGCGTAACTTCCTGCACCTGTGTACCGCTGCCGCGGGCGATGCGCTCCTTGCGCCGCCCCTTGATCAGATCCGGGTTGCGGCGTTCTTCTTTCGTCATTGAGAAGATGATCGCCTCAATCTTCTTCAAGTCCTTTTCAGTAATGATCTCCTCGCGCGCCAGTTTATCGAGCCCCGGAATCATGCTGAGAATCTGCTGGAGCGGGCCGAGTTTGCGCATCTGCTGCATCGAAACCAGGAAGTCCTCAAAATCGAACGACCCCTTCACCAGCTTCTTCTGCATTCTACGCGCCTGCTCTTCATCGTAGATCGCCTCAGCGCGCTCGATCAGCGACAACACATCACCCATCCCCAGAATGCGCGACGCCAGCCGGTCGGGATGGAACGGCTCGATGGTGCTGGCTTCGACTTTCTCGCCCGACCCCAGGAACTTGATCGGCACGCCGGTGACTGCGCGCACCGACAGCGCGGCGCCGCCGCGTGCATCGCCATCGATCTTGGTAAAGATGATGCCGGTCAGCCCGACGCGCCGGTGGAACTCTTCGGCGACGCGCACTGCCTCCTGACCGATCATCGCATCGACGACCAGCAGGCGCTCGTCCGGATGGACGGCGGCGTTGATCTGCTCCAGTTCGACCATGAGCGGTTCATCGATCTGGAGTCGGCCAGCGGTGTCGATGATCACGTGTGTGATGCTCTCCTCACGGGCGCGGCGCACAGCATTGCGCGCGATTTCCGGCGGAGGGGTCTGTGTTCCCTCCGAGTGCACCGGAATGCCGAGTTGCCGCCCCAGCGACTCGAGTTGGGTAATGGCTGCCGGACGATAAATGTCAGCAGCGACCAGCAATGGACGTTTGCCCTTCTTGCGCAGCCAGAGCGCCAGTTTGGCGGCAGTCGTCGTCTTGCCGGAGCCCTGCAAGCCGATCAGCATGATCGTCGTCGGTCCCGGGCGCGCCTCGACGAGCGGCACGTTCGCCTGACCGAGCAGTTCGATCAGTTCCTGATGAACGATCTTGATAACTTGCTGTGCTGGCGTCAGGCTCTTCGTAACTTCTTCGCCGACCGCCTTCTCGGTGACGCGCGCGACAAATTCGCGCACTACCTTGAGATTGACGTCCGCCTCGAGCAACGCGATGCGCACCTGCTTCATCGCCTCGCGGACGTCCTCCTCGGTCAGTTTGCCTTTGCCGCCAAGTTTCTGGAAAACCGCCTGCAACCGGTCGGAGAGACTCTCAAACATGGCGCGACTCGCACTTCACGCAAAAAAGCGGCGCTCCACCGCTCTAACTTGCACATTGTAGTCAGAATCCGGCGCTGCGTCAAATTATCCGTACAGCGCCGCCAGGATGCGCGTGGTGATCAATTGTTGCACGATCCCTGCCAGCAGGAACATTGGCAACAGGACGAAGAGCCACACTTTGCCAAATTGCGCCAGCGACCAGAGGATATTCTGCCCGACGGTAAACCCTTTTGGCGGCGCCATGACAGCCGCGCCGATGCGAATGCCGAGCGCCGCGCCGAGGATGGCGGCTGGCAGTTCAATGATGCCGTGCGGCAGCACATACCCCAGCACAAACTGGATCGGGCTATTGGGACCCAACGTCAGCCAGTCGCCGCCGCCCTTCATCAGCGCTCCGGCGACATAGCCGATGCCGCCGAAGGCGAAGAATGGCACCATGAGCGAGAAGATGCCGAAGGTGAAGGTTGCCAGCAGCGCCGTGATCAGCAGACGCGCGCTGTTGGCGATGCCAGTGAGGACGCCGAGCGCCAGGTCTGGCTCAGGCGTGACGCCGACGCGCCCCGGCGATTGCCCGATCCGGTCGAAGAAGCCGCCGAGGAACGGACCGCAGAGCGCGCCAGCGATTGCCGCCAGCGATGCCACCAGCAACGGTACACGATAATCACGCAACAGCGCAGGCAGATCGTGCAGGTAGAACCGTCGCAGCGAGAAGGGGGTTCCGGCGTATGCTTCCGGCGGCGTGCCCGCCGGGTGATACTCGCGCACAAATGTCATAAACGTCCGGCCAATATGGCGCAGGTTCAGTTGCTCGTGCTCGCGCGACAGAATCTCCTCGCGGTTGAACGCTCCCATGCCGGTGCGCGTCAGCACTGCAGCGATCACGAGCAGCAGCACAACCGCCAGCCAGAGCACATCCCAGCGCCGTGCAATGATCAGCAGCGCCTCGAGTTGAATGGCTGCCGCCGTTGGCAGAAGCACGAAGCTTGCCAGCAGGTTGGCGGCGCGAATGCTGGTCGTGTGGCTGGAGATAATCACCGCTCCGGCGACCATGACGACCGACTTCATCAGGATCAGAAGCAGCACCACCGCCAGATACTCAAAGGTCAGACCCTGGAAGAAGAGGTCTGGTTCGCGGATGCGCAGGGAAATGCCAAAGATCGTCATTGCCAGCAGCGATGACATGAGCGGCGGAATGAGCGCAGAAAGGAGTTTTCCCAGATAGAGCGCGTTATCCGAGAGGGGCATCGCCAGAAGCGCTTCCAGGCTGTTGCGCTCCCGCTCGCCGACGAACGACTCAAGCGCCGTGATCAGCGAAAATGATGCGGGAATGAAGCCAACCAGCAGCATGGCGAAGGGAATAAGCCGGATCACTGATCCGCGATCACCAACGAAGTCGATCGCTACGCTCGATGCAGCGATCAACAACTGCGGCAGCACGAACGTCAGAATGAAAATCGGCGCAAGAATGCGCCAGTCGGTCAGCGTGTCGCTGACCTCACGGCGCACGATGATGCGAATCGCATGGACGCTTGACATGGGCGGAACTCTGGTTTTTTTATTCCTGTTGTCAACGAATGAGCGAATAGGTCAACGAATAAACGAATAGGTCAACGAATAAGCGAATGGGTCAACGAATAAGCGAATAAACGAATGCGCTGGCAAATGGTTTCCTCTGCACTCTCTGCGCTTCTATGGTCTTAAGTGAACATGGAAAAATTCGGTGAGTCTTTGCCGCCGGGTCGTGCGCCTCCCGAGCTGCGGGCTAATGAACATTATTAGGTCCAATATAGCCCGCGCAGGCGGGCTTCGCAACCGTAGCCCGCGGCTTATGGAGTTTGAGCAATTAATCCAGTATCGCCGAATCTAGCCCGCGCAGGCGGGCTTCGCAACCGTAGCCCGCGACTTCAGGCGCCGGGCGAACGAACGGATAGCGAAATAATTATTCAAAAACCATCAACCGCCGGGCGGGTGGGCGGATAGCGGAATATGTTTCAACATTCATCAGTCGCCAGGCTTTCACAATCAAACCTTCAACCTTCAACCTTCAACGTCACCACCTCCCCCGTCACCGGCGCTCCGTCGCGTCGAGCGGGCTGTTCAGCCAGGGTTGCAGCGTCGGTGCGTCCGTTGCCTGCGACGATTTCGAGATAGACATCTTCCAGGCGGCGCGGCAGTTCATTGAGGGCGACGACCGGAATGCCCGCGTTCGCCATCCGCGCGATAATCTGCGGGTTGACGCGGCGCGCGTCGTCGGTGTAATAGTACATGCTTTCGCCGTCGATGCGCTCAATCTGCACCAATCCATCGATCACGGCGGCGGCACGCTGCGCCGGCGCTCCCAGGCGAAGCTCCCAGCGCGGCGCTCCCAGAAACTGGCGCGTCAACTGAGCAAATGTGCCTTCAGCAACGATCGAGCCGTTGCGGATAATCACGATCCGGTCGGCAAGTTCCTCAGCTTCGGTCAGGTTGTGGGTCGTGAGCAGAATGGTGCGCTTTGCGGCGCGCAGTTCCAGCATGGCGTCGCGCACCTGACGGGCGCTGTGCGGGTCCATTGCCGTCGTCGGTTCGTCGAGGTAGAGCACTGGCGGATCGTGAATGAGCGCCCGCATCAGGGCGATCTTCTGCTTCATGCCTTTCGAGAAACTGTCGAGACGCTTGTCGCGCGCCTCCCACAGCCCAAACTGGCGCAGCAACTGTTCAGCGCGGCGTGCGCTGTCGCTTGCGGACATGCCCTGCAACGCGCCAAAAAAGCAGAGGTATTCCTGCGGACGCATGCGCAGGTACAGACCGGGAAATTCAGTGAGTAACCCGACGACCCGGCGCACCTCACGCGCCTGCTCCACGACATCATACCCCGCCACACGCGCGTACCCGTCGGATGGACGAAGGATTGCGCCCAGCATACGAACAGTTGTCGTTTTTCCGGCGCCGTTTGGTCCCAGCAGCGCAATGACTTCGCCCGGCGCCACGTCGAGCGTGACGCCGCGCACTGCGTGGAATGCGCCAAAGACCTTGTGCAGATTGCGGGCTTCAATCATATCTGGTACGGTCTGGAAGCCGAAAATGCCACTATGAGATGGTGCGGCGCCACGCGCCGGACGGATGCAGGCTTCTATCGGGCGCATCGCCGATGATCCTGCAATAAGTATACCAGCCTGAGCGTGTGATCAACAGGAGTCGATGATTGCAATATCGATGCAACCTCGTAACAGCGCAGTGTGGTATAATGCGCGCCAGCAGAGGGTATGGACATAACATGGCAGTTCCGGCGTGTGAGCCGGCAGAGATTCAGGAAGAGGGTCCCGTGGGGTTCAACCCGCTCAATTCATTCTTCGGTGCGCTCAGCCGCGATCTCGGCATCGATCTCGGCACTGCCAACACGCTGGTTCACGTGCGCGGCAAGGGGATCGTCATCAGTGAACCGTCGGTTGTGGCGATCGACAAGAAAACGAAGGAGGTCAAAGCCGTCGGTGCAGAAGCCAAGGCGATGGTGGGCAAAACACCCGCCAATATCATCGCCGTGCGCCCGCTGAAGGACGGCGTCATCGCCGACTTCGAGGTCGTCGAAAAGATGCTGAAGTATTTCATCAGCAAGGCGCACGACCGTTCGCTTGGCATTGTGTCACCCCGTCCCCGTGTGGTCGTCGGTGTGCCGTCGGGCGTGACGCAGGTTGAGATGCGCGCAGCGCGCGACGCGGCGCTCAATGCCAACGCGCGCGAGGCGTATGTCGTTGAGGAACCGATGGCGGCGGCAATCGGCGCGGGTCTGCCGGTGGACGAGCCGGTGGGCTCGATGATTGTCGATATCGGCGGCGGGACCACGGAAGTTGCCGTGATTTCGCTCGGCGGGATCGTGATCAACCACTCGATCCGCACGGCTGGCGATGAGATCGACGAGGCGATCATTCAATTCGCTCGCCGCGAATATAACCTGTTGATCGGCGAGCGCATGGCGGAAAAGGTCAAAATCGCCGCCGGAAGTGCGTATCCGCTCGATGAAGAAATTCGAGTGGTGCTCCGGGGGCGCGATCTGCTGACCGGGCTGCCAAAAGCGGTGGAGATCTCCAGTGTCGAACTGCGTGAGGGCATTGCTGGCCCGGTCAACGCGATCGTCGCTGAGGTGCGCGCCGCGCTTGAAGAGACGCCGCCCGAACTCGTGGCGGACATTATGGAGCACGGCATTGTGCTTGCCGGCGGCGGCGCGCTGCTGCACGGCCTCGACCGGCGGATCGCTGCGGAAACGAAGATGCCGGTGCATATTGCGGAGGACCCGCTCTCCTGCGTGGCGCGCGGGGCGGGGAAGATGGTCGAGGAGTTCGAGAATCCGGTGTATCGCGACATCCTGACCAGTACGCAACGCACCCGGCGCATCCGTTATTGATGAAGAGCTGCCAATGCTTCGCGATCGCCCGTATCGCCTGTCCCAACCGGCGCGGCGCTCGCCGTTGCTGGTCATTCTGCTTGTGCTGACAGCAGCAGCAATCCTGGCCGCCGATCAGGCGGGCTTGCTTGGTCCGCTGCGCACCCACGCGCAGACGCTCATCAGTCCAGTGTTGGGCAGGTTGCGGGGCGTCGGTGACTGGATAAGCTCCCTTCGGCTGCTGAATGATGATCCGGCGTTGCGGGCGGAAAATGAGGCGCTGCGCGCCGAAATCGCCGACCTGAAGGCGCGTTTGATCGAGGCGGAAGCGGTGAAGTTCGAGAATGCCCGCCTGCGCGAGCAGGTGCGCATCGAGCAGGCGTATCCCTGGCAATTGCTCGGCGCTGACGTTCTTGCGCTCACTCCCGATACCGGGCGACGCCTGGTGCTGATTGCCGCTGGCGCCGATCAGGGAGTGCAGCCGGGGATGGCAGTGATTGCACGGGAAGGAAGCAATCCGCCAGCCCTGATCGGCGTTGTCGAAACCGTCGGTCCGCAAACCGCTTCAGTCCTGCTCATTACCGACTACAGCAGCGCGGTGAGTGCGCAGGTGTACCACGAAACTGATGTGACTCGCGGTGTAGTGCAGGGGCAGTGGCAACGTGGGTCGCGCCTGTTGCTGCACTCCGTCCCGCGTGAGGCGCCGCTGACCGTCGGCAACACCGTGGTGACGGCTGGCCTCTCCGCTGAACTGGCAATCAATCTTCCGCGCGCCTTCGTGCCGCCGAACGTACCGGTCGGCGTTATCGAAACGCTGCAGGAGACGGGGCGCGAACGGATTGCCAGCGTTCGTCCGTTTGTCGATCCGGATCGGGTGCGCTACGCATGGGTCATTCTCACCAGCGACGAATCGAAGAAGTGATTGCGCACGAAGCAGCGTTGTTCGCTGCATTGCTGATCGTGGCGCTGGTGCAGACGACGTTGCTGCCACGACCCTTCGATGTGACGTTCAATCTGATGCTGCTGCTGGCAATCTGTCACGGGCTTATTGCGGGAACGACCTCTGCAGCGCGTTGGGCGTTCTATGGGGGACTGGCACTCGATCTGTGCGCCATGTCGCCCTTTGGTCTGCATGCGCTCGCGCTGCTGGCTGGCGTGATTGTGGCAACTCAGGCGTTATCGCGCATGAGCCGCGATAACTGGCTTGTGCCGATCACAGGAGTTGCACTGGCAGGCGCCGCGTATCACGGGGTGTACGCATTCCTCGCCACGCTTCTGGCGGCGCCGGTCGATCTTCAGGCATATGCGCTGTACGTGCTCCTGCCCGATACTTTGATAGTGACAATCCCCGCATTGCCGGCGTATCTGGTCTTTCGCTGGAACGACGCCCGCGTGCGGCGGAGCGTGCCGGTGGATGTGTATTAGAGGCGCGAGGTCAGCGGCGAGAGTCCGCCGGGAACAGGTTGCAGGCAAGAAGGGCGCGAATGGACGGTAGGGGCGCGGCGCAGCCGC
>JANWXL010000106.1 GCA_025055265.1 Roseiflexus sp. | reverse complement strand
TACAGGCGATAGTAATAGCCGCGCTTTGCCAGCAGTTCTTCGTGCGAGCCGTCTTCTACGAGGCGCCCCTTGTGCAGCACGAGGATCCGGTCCACGTGGCGAATGGTCGAAAGCCGGTGCGCGATCACAATGCTGGTGCGTCCCTGAATCAGGCGTTCGAGCGCTTCCTGCATAAGCGCCTCGGTTTCAGTGTCCACACTCGACGTCGCTTCGTCAAGAATGAGGAGCACTTCGGGGTTGAACGCAATTGCGCGGGCAAATGCCAGCAACTGCCGCTGTCCGACCGACAGATTGCTGCCGCGTTCGCGCACCTCGTGCTCGTAGCCGCCAGGCAGTCGTTCGATGAACGGCGCGGCGCGCGCAATCTCGGCGGCGCGGCGCACCTGCTCATCACTGATGCTGTCGTCGTGCAGGCGAATATTCGAGGCAATAGAACCGCTGAAGCACACTGGATCCTGCGGCACGGCGCTCACGTGACGGCGCAACTCCGCCTGACGCAATTCACGAATATCGATGCCATCAAGTTTGATCGATCCACGCTGAATATCGTAAAAGCGCGCCATCAGGCTGACAAGCGACGTTTTGCCGGCGCCAGTTGCGCCCACAACGGCAACTGCCTGACCTGCCGGGATGGTGAACGAAATGCCGCGCAGCACCCAGCGGTCGTCCGAGTCCGCCAGACCTGAGCCGTCAGGTCCGGCAGCTTCGGCATCATAGGTGAACCATACATTCTCAAACGTGATCTCACCGCGCACTGGCGACGGCAGTGAACGAGGATGATCCGGATCGACAACCGTGGCTGGCGTGTCGAGGACGCGGAAGACCCGTTCCGCCGACGCCATCGCCGACTGGAAGGTGTTGTAGCGTTCGGCAATCTGACGGATCGGCTGGAACGCCTGGTCGGTGTACTGAATAAACGCCACCAGCATACCCAGGGTTGCCACATCCGCCAGCACCGCCTGCCCGCCAAAGTAGAGGAGCAGCGCCATCGCCGTCACTGAAAGGAAGTTGATGAGCGGGAAGAAGACCGCAAATGTCCGGTTCGACTCGAGTTGCGCCGCCAGGTAGTCGCGGCTCAGTTCAGCAAAGCGGATGCGGCTCTGCTCTTCGCGGTTGAACAACTGGGTCACCAGCACGCCGCTGATCTGCTCGTTCAGAAAAGCGTTGATGCGCGCAATCCGCTGCCGGACGCGCCGATAGACGCCGCGCATGATGCGCTGAAACACACTCGACGCCAGCATGACCGCCGGAAACATAATGAAACTGATCAACGCCAGACGCCAGTTCAGCAGCAACATCGTGATCACGATGAACAGCAGGCGCACCAGGTCCCCCAGCAGCGCCACCGTCCCCTGGGTGATGAACTCATTGAGCGCATCAACATCGTTCGTCAGGCGTGTGATCAGCCGCCCGACGGGGTTGCGGTCGAAGAACGCCAGGCTCATGCGCTGGATGTGGCTGAAGATGCGGGTGCGGATATCGACCATCACCTGCTGCCCGACTGACTGCACAATATAGGTCTGACCGTAGCGGAAGCCAAAGGCAGCCAGCAGCGCAGCGGCGTACAATCCGAAGAGCGGCAGGACGCCAGCCGGGTTGCGCGCAGCGATGGGACCGTCGATCGCCTGCTTGACGAGGAACGGCGGCGCGAGTTCCACGGCTGCTCCGCCGAACATCAGCGCCGTCGCCAGTGCAAGCCGTCGCCAGTAGGGTGCGACAAACACCCCCAGGCGGCGCACCAGCGTCGCGTCGTAGGCTTTTCCTAAAATTTCATCGTCATCGAATTGACTGCGAGACATACCTACTCTTCTTCCAATTCAGCGCGCAGCAGTTCCCGGCGATACATATCGGCGTACCGTCCGCCGCGTTCAAGCAATTCGCGGTGCGTGCCGCGCTCGACGATCTCACCGTTGTGCAACACGATGATCTGATCGGCGTCCTTCACCGTCGCAATCCGCTGCGCAATGATGATGCTGGTGCGCCCTTTCATCATCGAGCGCAGACCGGCAAGGATCTCGGCGGCGGTGTGCGTATCAACGCTCGACAGAGCATCATCGAGGATCAGGATCGCCGGGTCGCGCAGAATGGCGCGCGCAATGGCGGTGCGCTGCTTCTGCCCGCCGGACAGGGTGACGCCGCGCTCGCCGATCAGCGTGTCAATCCCGTCGGGAAACTGCTCAATATCGTTGACCAGCCGCGAGACGGCGAGGGCGTGAGCGATCTGCTCTTCGGTCGCATCAGGTTTGCCGAAGGTGACATTCTCGCGGATAGGCACGCTGAACAGGAAGGTATCCTGCGGCACGTAGCCGATACCGCGACGCAGCGCAGCGAGCGGCAGGGTGCGCACATCATACCCGTCGACCAACACCTGCCCTTCGTCGGGATCGCGCACGCGCGCCAGCAGGTTGACCAGGGTGGTCTTGCCGGCGCCGGTTGCGCCGACCATCCCCAGCGAACCTCCCTGCGGGATGCGGAACGAAATGTGGCGCAGCACCCATTCGGACGCACCTGCGACGGATGGTTGGGCGTGCAGCGAGGGTGCACTCGCGGGAGGCGCGGATGAGTCGCCATTCGCGCTCTGACTATACGAAAACCGCAACCCGACATTGCGAAACTCGACCTCCCCGCGCACCACAAAGTCGCGCGGCGCGTCGGGCGGCGAGGCAATCGCGGGACGACGCTGCAGCACCTCACCAATGCGCACCAGCGACGCCGCTCCCTGC
The DNA here is from genome assembly GCA_025055265.1 of Roseiflexus sp. Classification (GTDB taxonomy): domain Bacteria; phylum Chloroflexota; class Chloroflexia; order Chloroflexales; family Roseiflexaceae; genus Roseiflexus. Next base: position 2,509 of record JANWXL010000106.1, on the reverse strand, counting down.
TGGTAGAGGTCCACCGTCCACCCAAGCGCGATGACGGGCCAGGCGAGTTGCGCCAGGTACGCATTGAACAGCACCAGTTCACCGACAGTCATCTCACCGGCTGCAACCATGCGCCCGCCAACAAGCAGCACAAACGCGCCAATCGCTCCCAGCATCAAGCCGATGATGGGCCAGAGCATGCCGCTAAGCAGCACGTAGCGTAGATTGAGCGCGCGGTAGCGTTCGTTGGCTTTCCGAAACACCCGAATCTCGGCGTCTTCCTGAGCATACGCCTTGATCGTGCGGATGCCGCTGAAGTTCTCCTGGGCGCGGGTTGAAATCTCGCCGAACTGATCCTGCACCTTGCGGAAAATCACGCGCATGCGCCCGCCGATCACAACGAACAGCACCGCTACCATGGGCAGGAGCAGGACGACAATCGTCGCCAGCGTCGGGTTTGTGAGAAACATCAATGTCGCAGCGGTCAGCAGCAGCAATGTCGAACCGAGCAGGTTGCTGACGCCAGGACCGAGGAACATGCGCACTGCCGAGAGGTCATTCGTCACCCGCGTCATCAGGTCGCCGGTGTGCATCGTTGTGAAGAACCCCTGATCGAGCGTCAATAGTTTTGTGAACAGCGCCTCACGCATGTCGAAATCAATCAGATGCGACGTGCCGATGATCTGGGTACGCTGCCCATAACGCAGAACCCCCTCAACAAGTGCAGCGAGCAGCAGCAATCCGCCGTACTGCAACAAGCGATTGAGCACGACGCCGCGCGTATTCAGATCATCGACGGCAAAGCGCACAATCTGCGGAATCATGGCGGCGACGGCGGTCGCTGCCAGGGCGCACAGCGCGCCGATCAGCAACCGACGGCGGTAGCGCCGCACAAAGGGCCAGAGACGACGGAACTGATCCATGAGCGCACTCCCTGCATCCAGGTATCACATCTGGTGTGATGGCTGGCATTCGGGCAGGACCTAAGAGATTATAAGCGTCGCCGGATTTTCACCCTGCGACGCAGTTCGATAAGTATAGCAGGAATCCATCGTTGTAAGTCGATGAGGATGATACAATCTACGTTGCAGAGTGAGAATACGAGACTATCCGAATAACCGGGGAGGCCAGGCGTCATTGCGAGCGAAGCGGAACAATCTCTCGGTGCGACTGGAGTTGCTTCGTCCTAAGCATTCAATCCGGTATCTGGCGCCGCCCAGCGCCTAATGAGCCTTCGCGCTGCGCCCGGCGGCTGAAGGGCTTTGAATACATATTCCGCTCTCTGCCCATCCGCCCGGCGCCTAAAGTCGCGGGCTCCGGAAAGCGAAGCCCGCCTGCGCGGGCTGAACCGGGCGATACCGGATTATGTTCTCAAACTCCATAAGCTCGCTGCTCAGAGGGCGCGCGACCTGGCAGTACAGGTCTACGGATGTATTTCTTAACGTTCATCAATCGCCGGGCGGGTAGGGGCTGCAGGCGGCTATTGAGATTTGTCGAGAGTTTACTTCGTATCAGAGATCTGACATGACGCTGGCCCTGGCGCATCGCGCTGATCCGCGGGATAGAGCGTGATGCGCAGCGACGCGCCAACCGCCGCTATGCGCCACAGCACCTCGGCCGACAACCCCTGCTTGAACCCCCATGGTCTTGTCCCGCACTCGTAGCCGATGTCGAACTCGCGTTGCAAGCAGCTCTGCCAGACCAATTGAAGCGACGGTTCCAGCGCCTCGATAACAGCGAGCATGGCAGCGATATTCGGCTCCGGCTCGTGGTACTGTTCGTCCGTCTCGAAGTTGGCGAACCACACCCCATCCTTACCCTGTGTTATGTAGAGCGGTGACACTCCGCCAGACTCAAGCGCGCTGGCAAGCGTCGTCAGGTCATCTGTCGAGGTCAGCTTGAGATCAGTATTCAGGTATGTGATTTCTCTGTTCATCTCTCCGCCTTTGTTCGTCAACTGGTCGCGCTCTGCGTATCAGGTCCGTCCTGGCGGGATGTCAGACGGGGGAGCAATTGCGCCGTAATCAATGTCGTCAGCGACGACTGATCGCCCCCATCGCTCTGGACGACAATTGGGCGCGGCGCGCGTTTGACCAGCGTCTCGGCGACCTGCAGGCGACGGCGCGCCAGTTCATACTGTAAGACAGCCCGATTGTCCTGATATGCCTGACCGAGATATTCCAGTCCACGCGCCTCGTTCTCGGCCTGCCGCAGGGTCGCGCGGCCACGCGCTTCGATCTCCCAGCGCACGCGCTGCGCCTCAGTTTCTTTCTCCTGAAGCATGCGCGCCACGTCCTGGCGCGCCTGGTTGATCGCAGCGCGCACCTCCACCAGTTTGGCGTCACGCACCTTCCTGGCGCGCTCGATCTCCAGCCGCATGCTGTCAATGCGCTGCTTCTTGATCAACTCCCATTCGCGCTCATACGCCTGCAATTCTTTCGTCACCCGTTCGCGCGTCGCCAGATGCTGCTGGTACTGATCGGGCAACTGGACATTGGGAATGTTGGCGCCGGTAATCCGCACGCCATAC
>JANWXL010000095.1 GCA_025055265.1 Roseiflexus sp. | reverse complement strand
ATGGCGCGCCCGGCGGCAGTGGCGTGCCCGGCGCCGGTGGCGCGCCCGGCGGTATCGGTGGCGCGCCCGTGAACCGCAGGAGGAAGGCATGGTAGGGGCACGCCGGTGGCGTGCCCGGCGCCGGTGGCGTGCCCGGCGGCGGTGGCGTGTCCGGCGCCGGTGGCGTGCCCGGCGGCGGCGTGCCCGGCGGCGGTGGCGTGCCCGGCGCCGATGGCGCGCCCAATGGCGTACCGATGGTGCGCCGCAATGGGTTTATAATCGCAGAACCGTCGCATCGCAACGGTTCCACAAAATGACCGGTAGCGACGTTGCAATCCAACGTCGCCACACAAAAACAAGGAGACACCATGGCAGAAACAACGATTGAAGCGATCACCGCGCGTGAAGTGCTTGACTCGCGCGGCAATCCGACGATCGAAGTGGACGTGTACCTGGAGAGCGGCGACATGGGGCGCGCCATTGTGCCTTCCGGCGCATCGACCGGCGCGTTCGAGGCGCTGGAGCTGCGCGACGGCGATAAGAGCCGGTATGGCGGCAAGGGCGTGCTGAAAGCCGTCGAAAACGTGAACACCACGATCGCCGAGGCGCTCGAAGGGGAGGATGCTGCTGATCAGGTGCGCATCGACCGGATGCTGATCGATCTCGATGGAACGGAGAACAAGGCTCGCCTGGGCGCCAATGCCATTCTGGGAGTCTCGCTGGCGTGCGCGAAAGCGGCAGCAGCGGCGCATGGATTGCCATTGTACCGCTATCTGGGGGGCGTTCATGCGCACGTGCTCCCCGTTCCAATGATGAATATTCTCAACGGCGGCAAACATGCGCAGAACAGCACCGACTTCCAGGAATTCATGATCATGCCGGTCGGTGCGCCATCGTTCCGTGAAGCGCTCCGCTGGGGCAGCGAAATCTACCAGAGCCTCAAGAAGGTGATCCACGACCGTGGCGGCAGCACCAACGTCGGCGACGAAGGCGGCTTTGCGCCAAGCCTGCCAACGAACGAGGCAGCGCTGCAGATCATCGTCGAAGCGGTGGAACGCGCCGGTTACAAGCTCGGCGACCAGGTGATGCTAGCGATGGACCCGGCGTGCACCGAGCTGTACAAAGACGGCAAATACCATCTGGAACGCGAAGGGCGCGTCCTCACCAGCGCCGAGATGGTCGAGTACTGGGCGGACATTGCCGCGCGCTATCCGCTGATTTCGCTCGAAGACGGGCTGGCGGAAGAAGACTGGGAGGGGTGGAAGATGCTGCGCGCACGATTGGGCGACCGCATTCAACTGGTCGGCGACGACTTCCTGGTGACGAATGTGAAGCGCCTGGCGCGCGCCATCTCCGAGCAGGCCGCCAACTCGATCCTGATCAAACTCAATCAGATCGGTACGCTGACTGAGACACTCGACGCGATCAGCATGGCGAATCGCGCAGGCTGGACGGCGGTCGTCTCGCACCGTTCAGGCGAGAGCGAGGACGTGACGATTGCCGATCTCGTGGTAGCGACGAACGCCGGGCAGATTAAGACTGGCGCACCGGCGCGCACTGACCGTGTGGCGAAGTACAATCAACTGCTGCGCATTGAGGAGGAACTGGACTCCGCAGCACACTACGCTGGCATGGGTGCATTCCGCGTTAAGCGATAAGGTGATGGGGGCGCGGGTGCTGCGTGTTGATGCAATTGCGCGCCCCTTTTTCTGCTTTCTCCACCTGTTGTGTTCCCTTAACCACAAAAAATCTGAGGGTCTCATTTCGCCTGCGCGACAAAGGAAATAATCACAGCAACCCAGATCGACGTCGCTCCGCGTCAGTTGTGTGACCACACCCTCCTGAAGCGGCGCACGGGTCTGCCAGCCTTTCTCCGAACTCCATACTGCGCTACAGACTCGCGTTACGCTACGACTTTGGCGCTATCCCCAGAGATGCCCGTTCGTCGCACCTGATTGCGTGACCTCGAGAGAAACCCTCTAAATCCGTCAATGCCCTCCTTCTTATCTGAACTCCAGAAAGGGTATACCACTCGAAGGAGTTCAGAACCATGGAAACGCTCAATCGACTCATTCACTTCCCGGGATCACGAGGCATACGCAGGATGGCGGCGCCCGGCGCGTACCGGCTCATCATCGCGTGCATGCTGGCGCTCATCGCAACCCTCAACCCGGTCGCGGCAGGTGCACACCCGGCGCGTATAGCCGAAGAACAACGCGCCCTCGCATCGAACACGGCAACTCCCGTTCCAACTGCAACGCCTGCAACCAGCCGGTCGCCATCAATGCCAACAAGCGGACTTGAACGTGCCGTCGTCAGGGCTGTCGTCGATGGCGACACGCTCGATGTCACACTCAAGGGGCGCACCCGGCGCGTCCGGCTGATCGGCGTTGATACGCCTGAAACGACCCATCCGTCACGTCCGGTGGAGTGCTTCGGGCGTGAAGCGGCGCGCTTCCTCACCGAACTGGTGAATGGTCAGACTGTCTTGCTCGAATCTGACCCAAGCCAGGGCGATCGCGACCGGTACAATCGGCTACTGCGGTTCGTCTGGCTGCCGGACGGACGACTCGTCAATTACGAGATCATTGCGCGGGGGTACGGCTTTGAGTACACCTTCAGCGTGCCGTACACCTATCAGGAACAGTTCAAGGCGGCGCAACGCGCAGCGCGCGAAGCGCAGGTCGGGCTATGGGCGCCAGACGCCTGCAACGGCGAACGCGCACCTGCCACTGCTACGCCTGCTATTGCTGCGCCATCTCCCGCTGCCGCGCCGACCGCTGCGGGAAATCAGACGCTACCGCCGTCGTACAACAGGTGTCGCACGGACCCCAACGCCGCAAGAGCGCCAAACGCGCCGGTCGCAATTGTCGGAGTCGACAAGCGCGCCGAAACAGTAACACTGCGCAACGTCGGCAGCGAGCCGATCAATCTGGATGGCTGGATCATGTGCAGTTTCAAAGGGAGTCAGATCCACCAGGGCATCGGTGGTGCACTGGCGCCGGGCGAAACGCGCACCTTCAAGCATACGGGAAGCGCATCGATCTGGAACAACCGGGAGACCGATCCAGGCGGATTGTACGACCCACAGGGGCGGCTCGTCTCCTACTGGCCCGACCGCTAATCCACCCCGGGTGACCGTCACCCGCACCGGCGGACCTGGCAGGCGGCTTATGCCCCGCCGCTGTGCAGCCCCTGCCCTGCGCCTCCGGGTGACCGTCACCCGCACCGGCGGACCTGGCAGGCGACTTATGCCCCGCCGCTGTGCAGCCCCTGCGCGGCGCGTCCGCAATCCCGTGGTGACGGTCACCCGCGCCCGCTGGTCCCAGCGGGTTGCAGTCCGCTCTCCGCGCCTCTTCACCCGCGGGTGACGGTCACCTGCACCTGCGCGCCGCTATGCAGCCCCTGCGCGGCGCATCCGCAGCCCGTGGTGACCGTCACCCGCACCGGAGACCTGGCAGGCGGCTTATGCCCCGCCGCTGTGCAGCCCCTGCGCGGCGCATCCGCAGCCCGTGGTGACGGTCACCTGCGCCCGTTCTGGTCCCAGCGGGTTGCAGTCAACGCTCTCCGCGCCTCTTCACCCGCGGGTGACGGTCACCTTCTACCCGTTCTGCAGGCTGCTCAACAGCCAGGCCAGAATGACGACGAAGACAACCGCGCCAGCCGCGCTGAAAAGAGCGCTGATCAGGCTGAGAAGCGCTCGGAACAGCACGTCGATGAGCCAGATCGCCGCACCGAACAGAATGGGCGCCAGGATAATGATCAGGATCAGGTCGAGCGTCATGGTTCTCCTCCTTCCCCTCGTGTATCGCATTTCCGTTCACCTGCAGCATACCCAAATAGCGCTCCTGGAACCTTCGATGTGGCTGTGAGGCGGCTATACGGTCTCTCGCGCACCGGCATCGTGCGCCTCGTGCGAACCTTGCGCCTGCCTCTCCGCAGGCTCTCCCGAACCGCCGCCGGGAACGTCGCGCTGGTGGAACGAGGTGCAGCGATGGATCAGGATGTCTGGCGGGGAGTGGTTCTACCAGATCTACGCAACGCCAGCCGGTTTCGTCGCCGGATGAGCGTTGTCTCTTTTGAACGGAGAACATGTAGACAATCGCCAGAAATGATGTATAGTAGACATATGCGCATGGGTAAGGTCTCAGACCTGTCTACGAGGGAACCTTATCCATCAGCCGCCGGGTGCTCCGGTGACCAGGGGCAAATAAACTGGTCCGACATAGAGATGAGGAAACAAAGGCATTCAGGGAGGATCGTATGAACGCCACGAACCCGCCCGTCGCAACACCGCCGCTCATCCTGTGCGCGGCAGACCTGGTGCAACATGCTGGATCCGCAATTGAGACGAATTGTTTCTCGTCAGTGGAGACCGACTGCGCTTGCTCATCAGCAGAGACCGACTGCAACTGTCTGGATGATCGATCCTCGTCCTCTGCTATTGGTGTCGTGGACGAGTCGGTTGCGTACCGTATGCCTGCGCTGCATACTGACACGCTTCCTGGAGACTATGTTCTGGCGTTCAACCCGCTCGGCAGCGCAGGCGTCGTGGTGCTCGACGGAGCGGCGTGGGCGCTGCTCAACCGGTTTCGTCAGCCCCAACGTCTGGCGGATGCCGCTGGAGAACGTGATAATCTGCATCGGGCGGCGCAGCGCCTCGCCGAACTGGAGTTGATCCGGCGCATCGACCGACCGGCTGGCGCACGGCGCGCGGCGCCGCAGACCCTCACCGCCTGGCTGCACGTGACCAATGAGTGTAACCTGCGCTGCGACTACTGTTACGTCAGCAAAACGCCTGATGCAATGGACATGGCGCGTAGCAGGCAGGCGGTTAATGCAGTGGTTCGCTCCGCCCTGGCGCACGGATTCCGGCGCATCAAACTGAAGTATGCCGGTGGCGAGGCGACACTGAACGCTCCGCTTATCTTTGCAACACACCAGTATGCGCGCGAATGCGCGGCAAAATACGGACTGGCGCTCGACGGCGTGCTGCTCAGCAACGGCGTGGCGCTCGGCAGCCGCCTGATCCGCCAGATCCGTGACAGCGGGTTGCGCCTGATGATCTCGCTCGACGGCATCGGCGATGTGCACGATGCCCATCGTCGCTTCGTCAACGGGCGCGGCTCGTTCACCCACGTCGCGCGGACGCTCGACCGGCTGGCGGAGCATGGCGTTACCCCTTCGATTTCGATCACGCTGTCGCGCCGGAACCTTGCCGGGCTGGCTGCGACTGTTGAGTACGTACTGAATCGCGGCTTGCCGTTTGCGCTCAACTTCTACCGCGAGAATGACTGTTCTGCCAGCGCCGCCGATCTCTCCTTCCAGGACGACCAGATCATCGCAGCGATGCGGGAAGCGTTCGCTGTCATTGCCCGGCGCCTTCCACCCTACAGTTTGCTTGGCGCGCTCATCGACCTGGCGCGGCTCGACACGCCGCACGACCGCCCCTGCGGCGTCGGACATTCATACATGGTCATTGATCATCGCGGCGGGGTGGCGAAGTGCCACATGGAGATCGAGCGCACCGTTACCGATGTGGCTGCAGTGGATCCGCTGCGCCTGATCCGCGAGGATGCCATTGGCATTCAGAACGTGCCGGTCGACGAGAAGGAAGGGTGCCGGACGTGTACGTGGCGCTACTGGTGTGCGGGGGGATGCCCGGCGCTGACATACCGCGTCACCGGACGATACGATGTGAAATCGCCGAACTG
>JANWXL010000081.1 GCA_025055265.1 Roseiflexus sp. | reverse complement strand
GGCGCGCCCCTACCTGCACCCTTCCCACGTTGAACGTGCAACATGCAACGTTCAACCTTCAACGACAAGCTCCCGCCGCAACGCGCGCTTGTCAATCTTGCCGGCGCCGGTGCGCGGCAGGGCATCCACAACGATGACGCGCTTCGGGATCTTGTACCGTGCCAGTCGGTCGCGGCAGTAGTCGAGAAGCTGCCGCTCGATGTCGGACGCCTGCTGGCGAAACGCCTCATGCAGCACGACAACCGCCCATCCCACCTCGCCCCAGGTCGGGTCGGGCGCGCCGATCAGCGCCACCTCCGCCACTGCCGGGTGCCCGGCGAGCGCCGCTTCCACCTCAGCCGGATAGATGTTCTCGCCGCCGGAAATGATGACATCCTTCAGACGTCCGACAATGGTGTAACATCCCTCGTCGTCGCGCTGCGCCAGATCGCCGGTGCGCAGCCAGCCGTCGACGATTGTTGCAGCCGTTTCCGCCGGTCGCCGCCAGTACCCTGCGCAGACGTGCGCTCCGCGGATCTGCAACTCGCCGACCTCGCCGGGTGCGCACAGATCGCCGCGCTCATTCACCAGCCGTAGATCGATGTGCGGCAAAGGGTAGCCGACCGATCCCGCCTTGCGTTCAATATCCTCGTCAGGCAGCCAGAACGTGTTAGGTCCGGCTTCAGTCAACCCATAGCCAGTGCGGAACGGTACGCCGCGCCGTCGGAAGGTCTCAAACACCGGCGGCGGGCATGGCGCACCGCCGCTGATCATCCAGCGCACCCGCGAGAAATCCGCCGTTTCCCAGCGCGGATGGCGCTGGAGCGCCAGGAACATCGTCGGCACGCCAAAATAGATCGTCACGCCCTGCTGCTCGATCAGATCAAACACCTGGTCCGGGTCAAACTGTCGGCAGACAATCGACGTGCCGCCGATGTGTGCGAGCGGTGCAGTGAAAACGTTCAGTCCGCCGGTGTGAAACAGCGGCGCATTGAGGATGGTCACGTCATCAGGGCGCAACCCCCACCCGGCAACCGTGTTGACCGCATTGAAGAAGACGTTGCCATGCGTCAGAATGGCGCCTTTCGGCAATCCGGTCGTGCCGCCGGTATAGCAAATGATCCAGGGAGTATCCGCCGTGAGATCGACCGCCTGAAGCGGATCGTCCGGGTATGCGTCGCGTTCGGCGAAGACGGCGTCGCCGGGATCGGCGCTGCAGTCGGCGTCGAGCGCAACTCCGGGCGTCACGACGCCAGCGCTGCGCAATGTGCGCACCTGCTCTACGAAATCCGGTCCATAGATCAGGATCGTCGGTTCAGCGTCAGCGATCAATCCGGCGAGTTCCGTCGGCGTGAGGCGCCAGTTGAGATTCTGGAGGATTGCGCCGAGTTTCCCGCAGGCGAACCAGATGTCGAGGTAGGCGACGCAATTCATCGCCAGCACTGCCACCCGGTCGCCCTGTTGCACTCCAAATCGCCTGGAGAGAAACCGGGCAGTGCGACTGATATTCGCATGCCACTGGCGAAAGGTGATCGGTCGCAGGTCAGCAGCGGCATCCAGCAGTGCGACCTTATGCGGCGTCAGATCGGCTCGCCGCGCCAGCCAATCCCCGATATACATCGCGCCCTCCTCGCACCGTCGCAACAGGCTTTTGTGAACCAGAGACACGGAGAACACAGAAGGAAACACGTTCGTATGGGGCAGGCGCCCCGCTTGCCCCTACGACTCACCGCCCCGCGTTCAACATGCGCCGCTTTCCTTTCCGTAACCCCTGACCTCGCTCCTCTCGCCTCTTGCCTCTCGCCTTGCCCTGCCTTCCCACCTGCAACCTGCAATCTGCCATGTGCACCCGGCACGGGCGTGCCATCAGCCTGGGCGCGCCGCAGGCGCGCCCCTACCTGCCACGTGCACCCGGCGTGGGTGCGCCACTGGCGTGGGGGCGCCCCCCGCGCGCCCCCCCCCGCCCCGCGCCCCCCCCGGGGGGGGGCCCCCCGCGGGGGGGGGGCCCCCCCCCCCCCCCCCCCCCCCCGCGCCCCCCCCCCGCGGGCCCCCGGGGGCTGGGGGGCGGGCGCGCGGGCCCCCCCCACGCCAGTGGCGCACCCACGCCGGGTGCACGTGGCAGGGAGGGGCGCGCCTGCGGCGCGCCCACGCCAGTGGCGCACCCACGCCGGGTGCACGTGGCAGGTAGGGGCGCGCCTGCGGCGCGCCCACGCCAGTGGCGCACCCACGCCGGGT
>JANWXL010000044.1 GCA_025055265.1 Roseiflexus sp. | reverse complement strand
TTCACCAGGGTCGACCACCCGCCGTAGAGTTGGTCGAATACCTCCGGGTGGATCGGGTAGGCTGCCTGAATGCGCCGCTCGTAGTCGCCGGTTATGCACTCGGCGGGGAACGCCTCGCGCTGCGCCCGGTAGAGGTCGGCGAAGGCGCGCGCAGTGACATCGCGCTGTTTGTAGGCGTCGGGTCCAGCCAGCGGCTCGAACAGCCGCCGCCGCACAATCTCGAAGCTTTCCTCGGCGGTCGCCGGTCGCCACGCCGACTCCAGGCGCCCGATGACGTGGCGCAGCCGGTCGAGCGCCTCGCGCCCGCGAATGCCGCCGACTTCTGCGTCTTCCACTGCGCCGTGCGACGCCCCTGACGTGTCTGACGCGGGCAGAGAGATCACGAGCAGGCAGGCGCGCGCCAGTTTCGCCGACTCGGTCAGCGCCTGGGCGAAGGAGAATTGGGTCTCGAAATTGCCGCCGGGCAGGTCGCCCGCGTCGTGCAACTGCCGCGCATAGGCAACCCACTCGTCAATCAGGATCAGGCAGGGTCCATAGTCGTTGAACAGGGCGCGCAGCGCGTCGCCTGGACTGGTCGCCCGTTCGTCGTCGGCGGCGATGCGAGCATACGCCTCGCGCCCGCCAAGCTGGTACGCCAGTTCGCCCCACAGGGTGCGCACCACGGTTCCATCCGGCTTGCGCACCGGGTTGCCGGGCGAGATCTTGTTGCCGACCAGCGCCACTCGCCGCACCTGCGGCAGCGCCGTCACCCCCGCCTCTGCCAGCAGCGCATCGACGCCGGGCAGATGCGCCGGCGCCACGCCAGAGAAAAGGTGGTAGAGCGCCAGCATCGCGTGAGTCTTCCCGCCGCCGAAGTTGGTCTGCAACTGCACGACCGGGTCGCCGCCGGCGCCGGAGAGACGCTGCACCGCGCCGATGAGCAGGCGGCGCAGGCTGTCGGTCAGGAAGGTGCGACGGAAGAACTCGCGCGGATCGCGGTACTCATCGCTGCCTTCACCGAGGTGCACCTGCCAGAGATCGGCGGCGAACTCTGCCTGCTGGTAGCGCCCGCTGGCCACATCAGCGTGCGGCGTCACGACCTCGCGCCACGGCTTGAGCGCGCCCTGCGCTGCGGCTTCGATCAGCGACCCGCCCGCCTTGCGTTTCTCGCTGCGCACCTGTTCGGCGAATACCAGCCGCCGCAATTCGAGTTTCATACGGTTGACTTCATCGGCTTCGGGCGCGGAGATCGCCGTCAGCAGCCGCGCCATCGAATCGAGCGCGCGGTCGGCGTCGTCGCTCGAAAAGGGTTGCTGATGCGCCCACTTGTTGCGCCAGTCGCGCAGTTCGCTCACCAGGCTGCGCTCGGCGAAGCCGAGGGTCTGGCGGAATACGTCGTTCCACGCATCCCCCATCAGTTTCAGCAGGTTCGAGACATCCCACTCGGCGATAGGCTTGTTCGTGAGCAGCGGATCGTCGAGGAAGCGGCGCACTGCTTCGGGCGCGAGCGCGCCGCGGCGGAAGGCGTCCTGCACTTCGCGTTCCACATAGGGCGCAAGCCCGGCGCGCAGCAACTCCAGCCCTTTGCCGACACGCTCCTGATTCGTTGGCGCCATAGCGTTCTCCTTCATTCATCGAAAAGCGACGACTGCGCGGGCAGGGATGCGCGCCGCTCCTGCGCCAGCCGCACAATTTCGGACCAGCTTTGCACCAGCGCATTGTACGCCAGCGCCTCCTGCGCGCGCTTCCTGCGCTCGCAGATGGTGTAGAGACGGTACGCCAGCTCGCGGGCAAGGTCGGCGGCGCCGCCCATGCGCGCTGCCAGTTCCGCCGCTTTCATCTCGCCATCGGTCATCAGCGCGTGCGCCAGCAGATGCACGGCGAGCCAGGGATTAGGAGTGAGGAGAGAGGAGTGAGAAGGTAGCAGTGTGTGTTGTTCACTCCTCTCTCCCCTTTCGCCTCGCTCCTCTCGCCTGGCGCCCCTCTCGCCTCGCGCCTCGCTTCTCAACTCCTCTGGTCGAAGCAGGCGCACTTTACCGCGTTTCGCTTCGACCATGCCGAGCGCGACCATGCGATCAATGCTCGTGGCGCGCGCTTTGCTGAGGGTTTCCGCGACGCCGAACTCCCCCTCGGCGAAGCCGTGCTGCTCGAACCATGCCAGCGCCCAGCGCGTCTCGGCGTCGAAATCGCCCTCCTGCGCCGTGAGGATTTCATCAAGCGCCTGATTGATGAGCGCGAGCGCCTCGCGCACCGTCATCGCCTTCCCCTGCGCATCGCGCACGGCGCTGTAGCGGGTAAAGATCGCCATGCCGGGACCGATGGCGGCCTGCGCCAGATCGACCGGCGCGATATTCGCCTGTTGCAGCGCGACGAGGGCGGATGGCAACTCCTCCTTGAGCGCCGCAATGAACTCGCGGCGGGTGGCGACGCCCTTTTTTTCCTCACCCCCTGCCCCCCTCTCCAGTGAAGCTGGAGAGGGAAAGGCGACCCACGCCGGGGCAGGCGCGCGGCGCGGACGGCAGACGAGGACGATCGAGGAGGCGAGGGCGTTGGTCTCCATCGCCACCTGACGGGTGCGCATTTCAGTGCGCATGGGCCATGTGCCGCTGATGGCGAAGCCAGCGCGGATCACGGCGTCGAGGAAGGTTTCCCATCCCGTCGAGGCGAGAGGCGAGACGCGAGAGGCGTTAGCAGGTGCGTCATCTGCAGACGTGTCATCGCGCGTTTCCTGCTGTTTGTAGGCGTAGTAGATGGTGATCGGGAAGGCAGGATGCGCCTGTTCTGCCAGGCGCTGCATGGCGCGGGTCATGCCGTCGAGGAAGAAGCGCTCCGCCTCCGCCTTGCTGCTGTGGCGGTAGG
>JANWXL010000597.1 GCA_025055265.1 Roseiflexus sp. | reverse complement strand
CGCCGATGATCTTTTCGCCCTGGTGCTGCCCGGCGGCTGGGCGCCGGATAAACTGCGCCGCTATCAGGCGGTGACCGATCTGGTGCGGGCAATGGATGCGGCTGGCAAAGTGATCGGGATTATCTGCCACGGCGGATCAATTGCGATCTCGGCGGGGATCGTCCGTGGCCGTCCGGCGACCGGTTCGACTGGCATCAAAGACGATCTGATCAACGCTGGCGCCATTTGGGTGGACAAGGCGGCCTTCCGTGACGGAAATCTGGTCTGGGGGCGGGTGGTCGCCGATATTCCCGCCTTCTGCCGCGAACTGGTTGCGGCGCTGGTGGAGCGGGCATAAAAATCCGTGCGAACCCGTCTTAATCTGTGCGTATCCGTGTTCTATTACAGGCTGCGCTCATAATGGACAGCGCCGATGTCATCGACTGCACCCCCTGTTCGCATCGTTCTCCTGGGTGATATTCGCATTGAGGCTGGCGAGGAACGCACGAGTCTGCCGCAACGCGAGAGCCTGCGGCGGTTGATGACCCGTCTTGCGCTTCAGCCGCGCCAGCCGTTCCCCCGCAAACACCTGGCGTTCACCCTCTGGCCCGATGATGATCCGGCTGACGCGCTGGCAAATTTGCGCCGTCACCTCCACCTGCTGCGCTCCCTCCTGCCGCCAGTCGCCCGTGAGTGGCTGGTTGTTTCGACACAACATATCATCTGGAACGCTCCGCCTGAGTGCCAGGTCGATGTGCACGCCTTCGAGCGGGAATGGACAACGTTGCACGAGATGGAGGCGGCTGCCGGGCTTTACTGCGGCGATCTGGCGCCTGGCATCGACACCGACGACGAGATCCTCGTGCGGCGCGAAGCGTTGCGCCAGCGTTACCTGCTCCTGCTCAAATCGCTGGCGCGCACCTGGATGGATCGCCGCAGTTGGGATCGCGCGGGACGGTGGGCGCGTTTGTTGGTGTCGCACGATCCCTGGGACGAGGAAGCGGTGCGGCTGGCGATGACCGCCGCAACGTTTGCGGGCAACCGCACCGCCGCGCTCGACATGTACCGCGCGCTGGCGCAGGACCTGGAGCGGGAGTTACACATTCAGCCAGCGCCGGAAACCACCGCCCTCTACCACGATATTCTTCACCACCGTCTGGCGTGCTCCCCGAAGCCCGATAGCCCGTCGGCAACGCCCCTGTTTATCGGGCGGGACGATGAACTCCAGCAACTGGCCGATCTGATGCGCAGCGCCGCACAGGGACGCGGGCGGATTGTCTTCGTCTCCGGGCAACCCGGGATCGGGAAGACATCGCTGGTGCAGGAGGCGGTGAGCAGGTCTGGCGACGAACCATCGGATATGCATGTGTTCTGGGGATATTGTCAACCCGCGCGAAGCATTGGAGACCGTCATCCGTATCTGCCCTGGCGCCATATCCTGGCCGCTGCGGCGCTGCGCCTGGTTGAGTGCGCTGGCGTCGCTGATTGGCTCGGTCGGCTGACGCCGCTGGTTCCTGATCTGATCAGATTGCGTCCTGATCTGATTGCACCGTCGCAACCGGACGCAGCGGCATTGCGTTCCGCCATCCAGCAGGGCATACAGGCGCTCGCGTTGCACACGACCTTGATTCTGATCATCGAAGATGCGCACTGGATTGATACCTGGTCGCTTGAAGTGCTGACCGAACTGGCTGACATCTGCCCCTCACTCCCGCTGCTGATCGTCGTCACTCACCGGTCCGGCATCATCACTCCCTCGTTGCTCTCCGCCAAGCGAACCCTGCGCCGCCAGCGGTGTGCGCTCGACATACATATTCAGCCGTTCACCCCGTTTGAAACCAATCGTTTTCTGGAGCAGGCATGTGCGCAGGAGACGATCAATGCTGAGACGCTCGAAGAAATCAGCAGGTATACCGGCGGCGTTCCGCTCTTTCTGCGCGAGGCTGCCGCGAGCCTGCGCGACTCCCATCACCTGAAGAGGCGAGGGCTGACCGGGCTGCGCGACTCGCTCAGAATGCGGTTGCGCGACATTGGCGAGCGCAACCGTCAGATGCTGGAAGCCGCAGCGATCCTGGGCTTCTCGTTCGCCGATGACGAACTGCAACAGATGCTTGGCTGGACTCCAGCGGCATATGCGTCGGCATTGGACGATCTGCACGCCCGACGGTTGCTGATCGACACCGTCACTCATGGCGCCAATGATTACGCTTTTGCGCACCACCTTATCCACGAGATTATTCTGAGCGACATTGCGGACGAACGTGCTATGACGCTGCACCGGCAAGCCGCCCGGAGTCTGGAGACGGTGCACGCCGATCAGCGCGGATATGCTGCCAGGATTGCAGCGCATTATGAGTTGGCGCACTGCGTGCAACCAGCGGCGCGTTTCTGGCTGGAGCACGCCCGTGAGAGCACTGACCTGGCAACGTTTGAGCAGGCGCTGGACGCCATTGCGCGCGCCGAGTCGCTCCTCACAGGAACGAGCCGTGAGGTGCGTGAACTGCGGGCGCAGGCTGCCGTGCAACGCGGCACTATTGCGCTATATCAGGGCGAGTCCGCTCTGGCGCTGTCGCTGCTGCACCACGCCGTCGGTGTGAGCCGTGAGTTCCCGGCGCTCCACATCCAGGCGTTGGTTGCGCAATCCTACGCGCTCTACACGCGCGATCGCGCTGAAGAAGCGCGCACCACTGCATCACAGGCGCTCGAACTCGCATCATCGTTGCAGGACATGACGAATGTGGTGCGCGCGCTCAATATCCGCGGCGTCAGCGCCCTGATGCTGGGTCGGGTGCGCGAAGCCATCGACGATCTGCAACACGCTCGCGCACACATCGAACGTCTTCAGCCTGATGCGTCGCACGGCGCCGCTGTGATCGTGCAGACGACACAGAGCATGAACCATCTCGGAACCGCGCTGGTCTTCGCCCAGGAGTATGCACAGGCGCGCGAAGTTCTCGATCAAACCGTCGCGCTGGCGCAACGCAGCGGGCTGCGACGGATCGAGGCGGCGGCGCTGACGATGATTGGTCAAATGACGCTCAACTGCGGTCGCTACGACGAGGCAGCACAGGTCTACACCCGATCTATCGAAGTGGCAGGAATATCGTACATGCCAGGCATGTGGGGCAAATACGCCGGGCGTGGCTGGGCGTATCTGCGTACCGGCGAACTCGCCGCTGCGCGGCAGGATTTTGAGCAAGGGTTGCGGATTGCCACTCAGGTGAACAGCCAGTATGGCGTGTTGCTGATGCAGACCTATCTGACCTTCGTCGATCTCGCGCAGGGAACGTCGCCCGCGATGTCGCTGGCGCAGTTGATGGCGCGCGCCGATGATGCCCAGACCCACCCGGTGGTATACATGACCGGTCTGCTGGCGGGTCAACTCTGGCGCCTGCTGGGTGATGGGCAGCGGGCGATAGAAATGCACGAACGAGCGCTTCAGGCGGCGCAGGCAGCAAATGTGCCATCGTTTATCCTGCACGCCCGCGCTCAGCATCTCTTCGACCAGTTGCTGATCGCACCCGACGCTGGCGCGCTTGCCGGGGCGGACGAGATCATCGAGCAGGCGCGCATCGCCGGGGAACTGCCGGTGCAATCCCTCGGCTGGCTGGCGCGCGCTGGCGGTCTGTTCCAGCTCGGTCGCCTCGAGGAAGCTATACTGGCGGCGGAAAGGGGTGTGATCATAGCGCGCGCCTGCCCCGATCAGCCATTGATTGGCGAGGGATTGGCGCTGCTCACGAAAATCCGCACCGCTCTCGGTTTGACCGCAGCATATGAGGTGGAACTGATCGAGGCGCAGAGGATCGCCCGGCAATACTTCGCCCCGCTCGCCATTCCACTCGGCATGCCCGACGCCGATCGATTGCGCCAGTACTGCCTCAACAGCCTCCTCTCCTCGCGCACGCAGACTGTGCCCGCCGCACATCAACCGGCGGTCGCCGCTGTTCCGCGCAAACGCCGCAAAACCTCGTGATGAGGACACGGATTTTCGCTGAAACCGGCATACCCTGGCTGGCGGTTGATGAACATTCACCACATAATCCGGCATTCGCGCTGCGCCCGGCGGCTGATGGTTTTTGCATAATTATTCCGTTATTCGCCTTGTAGCCCGGCGACTAAAGTCGCGGGCTACGAGAAGCGAAGCCCGCCTTCGCGGGCTAAATCGGGCCATACCGGATTAATTGCTCAAAGTTCATAAGCCGCGGGCTACGGTTGCGAAGCCTGCCTTTGCAAGCTATACCGGATTTAATTCTGAATGTTCATAAACCGCGTCTCAGGGCGCGGGCGCGCCGGGTATCGGCCTGCGCCGATGCGTCCTCATCCGCGAAGATCACAAGGGTAGATTTTTCCGTCACGCCCTCACATTGAATCGTCCGTTTGAAGCATCAGGACACCCCAACTCCCCCTTCTCCCCCAACCCACCGCATGCGGGGGGTTGGGGGGCGGGGGGATGAGGGCAAACAGGCGTCAGGACGCGGAAAACAGCCATCGCGCCTCAAAAACTCTACACCTGTAGACCCGCGCAGGCAGGTGACCGTCCAGAGGCCCACAGGCGCGACGTCATTCGCTGGCTCGCTGATCGCACAACGCCCCGCAGGGGCTTTCACGATCTCAGCGAGGGCTTCACGCAGTGCCCAGGAATACCGGAAGCCCCGCAGCGGCTTTCATGATCTCAGCAAGGGCTGATGAACATTAAGAATTAAATCCGGTATAGCCCGCGCAGGCGGGCTTCGCTTCCCAGAGCCCGCGACTTCAGGCGCCGGGCTACAAGGCGGATAGCAGAACAATGACTCAAAAACCATCAGGCGCCAGGCACAGCGCGAATGCCGGATTATGTGGTGAATGTTCATATGCGGGGCTGCTTGCGGGCATGTGTATGCCGGGTGGCGAGGGCGCGATAGCGCCCTTCGCGCGATCAGCCCAACGGTTCAGCGTCGGGCGTGAGCGAAGCGGAGCAGGTGCGTGCTCTGCGTTGCTGCCAGCCGCCCATGTGTGACCGTCATCTTCTCCCTCAATCCGAATAACGCCTGCATGCCCTGGATGGCGCAGCAGCCATGCGTTGCTGCCAACCGCCCCTCGGTGACGGTCGCATCCGCCCGCGAGGACGTTTTGAGGACGCTTGATCGCTACAATGCAGATCGCCTGGTTCTGATCGCAGATCAGGTCGTTACGTACTATCATCTCAGAGGTGCTCTCATGTCACGAACCGCCCATCCCCTGCTGTTGTTGCTGGCAATCCTGTTCATCCTGTCCGCCTGTGCGTCGGGCAACACGCCCGCCAGCGCCCCAACCGCCGCCCCCGCCACAGTGCCAACCCAGGCGCCAGCCGCTAATGCAAATGCGCCGACCCAGGTGCCAGCGGCTACGACCGCGCCGACCCAGGCGCCGGTCGCTACGGACTCGAAACCTGTTCCCGCGTCCGGTTCCCTGATCGGTATGGAAGTCGTGATCGAAGCGCCGCCAGAGATGGCGGGCGTCACCACGCTGGAGAGCCTGAAAATCGTCTCAATCGCAGGATTTGCCATGTGCTCATCCACCCCATCAGCAGATCCCTTCATTGTTACGTTCATTGCGCCGCCGGGACAGGATCCGCCAACACCGATCGCCACCTTCAGCCTCTCAGTCAGTGGAGGGGTCACCGTGAACCAGCCGACGCCGGCAACATTCGAGGTTGGCCTTGGTCGATCCGATAATCCGCAGATGTTTGCCGGAGAAGGAACCGTGGTCGTCGCACCCGATGGCAGGTCGGGAACCTTTGAGACCACACGGCTCAAGGGACGGTGGTCGTGCACCTTCGCGGATTGATGTGCGCCAGCAACCCGCGATCAATGCAGTTCAGCGCGTTCATCATACGTCTGCATGGTACGTGATAGCACACGGATGCGCGCGGATTGAGACGGGTTGATACGGATCGGTCACTCTCCTTAATTTGAACATTCACACAATAATCCTGCATCGTCACGTCCAGTCCGTGCAGGCGGGCTTCGCAACCATAGCCCGCGACTTATGGAGTTTGAGAACATAATCCGGTATCGCTCGTTCCAGCCCGTGCAGGCGGGCTTCGTAACCATAGCCTGCGGCTTATGGGGTTTGAGAACATAATCCGGTATTGCCCCGTCCAGCCCGCGCAGGCGGGCTTCGCTTCCCAGAGCCCGCGACTTCAGTCGCCGGGCGGACGAGCAGACAGCGGAATAATGATTCAAACCCCATCAGCCGCCGGGCGACAACCGGCGTTGGCTGAGCCGGTCGAAGCCAACGCCAGCCCCAGGACGACCAGCATGTGCAGTATTGTGCAACAGCGGGTTAATCGCTCTATGTTTCGCCAGGGAAAAAGAGATTGCCATGAAATTCGCTTATCTCGGTCTGATACTGGTCGCGCTGATTTTGCCCGCGTGTTCGGCGGGCACGCCCTCTACTCCCGGCGCGTCGCCAGCGCCAACGGCTGTTTCCCAACCGGTCGGCGCGCCGACCGCGACGCCTGCTGCTGGCGCACCGCCGGTCGCAGCGACCACTGCTCCAACTGCCACCAAACCGGCCGCGACGGCGCCTGCCGCGGTGTCACTCGATCCGCGCGCGCTCGATACTGCCGGAATGGAAGAATGCGCGTTGCTGTCCGACTCTGATGTCAACGCCTTGCTTGGTCAGACCCCTTCTGACAAAACCCCCGAAGCCGAGGTGAACAGGACAGCCTGTTACTACACCTTCAGCAGCGGGCAGACGTTCTATGTCACCGTCATCACCGGCTATCCTGGCAGACAGACCTATGACAACAACCTGCAATATCCCGACTTTACCAGAGGGGCGGAACCGCTCTCGCTGGGAGAGATTGCGATCGTCAAGGAAGATGGCGACCTGGTGACTATTTACGCGGTGATCAACGGCTGGTACATAGAGATGAATGGACGCGGCTTCGCGCGACAGGCAGTGATCAACGTCGCCCGTTTGTTTGAAGAGCGGCTGGTCGCCTATTATCCGCCGGCGGACGCCGGGCAGACTGCGACGCCTGTCGCGCAGGGCGGTTCTGCCGGGGCGTGCCGGAACACGTATTACCCTGTGGTGCAGGGGGCGTCGTGGCAATACCGTCTGAGCGGCGTGAGCAACGACACCTTCACCCGCGCCATCACCGCCGTCCGCGCCGATGGCTTCGATGACCAGGACACGTTTGGCGCCGGTACGATCCGCAAAGGCGGCTGGTCCTGTAAGGACGGCAACCTCATCGCCTTGACGCCGGGCGGCGGTCCGACAGTGGCTGCCGCTGGCGAGCAGTTTACGTTCACTGTCGAGTCAAACGACGGCGTGACTTTTCCCGCCGATCCGCAGCCGGGGCAGACGTGGACGCAGAACATCGTTTATTCGGGCCAGCAAACCACGGCTGGCGTGACTGTGCAAACCCGCAACGTGGCGGCGCTTTTGTGCAAAGCCGGGAACGTCGAGAAGGTCACCGTCCCGGCTGGCGAGTTCCAGGCGCTGCGGGTCGATTGCACCAACAAAATAGACGTCTACATCTCCGGCGCGCTCGCGTTCACGCTCAACAGCGCCAGCGCCGCCTGGCACGCGCCGGGAGTGGGTATGGTCAAATCGAGCGGCACGAGCGACATGGGCGCCACCGACATTGTCTTGCTGGCATACATCATTCCCTGACGTCCAGTATCCTTTTCGATGCACTCATTCCAGGAGGTCCTTGTGAAACGATTGCGTCTGGTCTTTACCCTGTTGCTGGCATCACTGCTGTTTGCCGGTCAGGGTGCGCGGCCCGTGTACGCGGCAGGGTATGTCGTCAACTCGTTGGCGGATAACACTATGGACGACGCCTTCTGCACCCTGCGCGAAGCAATCCTGGCGGCGAACAACGCCCCTGCCAACGCCAACTGTGGCGCGGGGAGCGACAGCAACGACACCATCACCTTCAGCGTGAGCGGGACGATTCCACTTGGCTCGGTTCTGCCGAACATTGTGAGCGGGCAGGGAACCCTGACGATTGATGGCGGCGGGAGCGTCACTATCAGCGGTAATAATGCTGTGCGGGTGATGACTGTAGACAGCGGCGCCGATCTCACCCTGCGCAACCTGACCGTCGCCAATGCGAGCACCATATTGAGCGGGGGTGGCGTTGCCAATTCTGGCACGCTGACGGTGATCAATAGCTCCTTCTCTGGCAATAACGCAGGCAGCGGCGGCGGCATCGTAAATCTCGGCAGCGGCACACTGACAGTGAGCAACAGCACCTTCTCCAACAACAGCGCAACCTTCGGCGGCGGCATCGACAACGC